>JBODRP010000001.1:0-76517 GCA_050633005.1 Trichormus sp.
TTAGAACTGGGAATAGTTCCAGCACGACGAGAATCAACTTCTACAGCCATGCGTACTGCTCTGGCGAAGGCTTTAAATGTGGCTTCAATAATGTGGTGAGAATTTATCCCGTCTAACTGGCGAATATGCAGAGTCATTTGGCTGTGGTTGACTAACGCCACAAAAAATTCCCGTACTAATTGCGTGTCATAAGTCCCCACCCGTTGAGTAGGAATTGTTAAACCATAACTAAGATGAGGACGACCAGAAAAGTCTAGTGCTACCTGTACTAAAGCTTCATCTAAAGGAGCTAAAAAATTACCAAAGCGAACAATACCTTTTCTATCACCCAAGGCTTTGTGTAAAGCTTGACCGAGGGTAATACCCACATCTTCATTAGTGTGGTGATCATCAATCTCCCAGTCTCCTGTGGCTTTGACATCCAAATCAATCAAGCCGTGGGAAGAAATTTGATGCAGCATATGATTCAAAAACGGAACACCCGTTTCGGCATGGCAAACACCGCTACCATCTAAATTGATGGTAACTTGCACATCAGTTTCACCAGTAGTGCGATGTACTGAGGCAATGCGAGCAGCTGAGGAGAAATTAACTTGGGGATAATCGTTGATTTTCATAGAGATGTAGGGGCTGGGGACTGGGGATTGGTGATTCGGGATGCAAAAAGTAAAAGTTAAAAGATTCTTTTATTTTCTTTTGGTTTTTTACTTTTTACCTTTGACTTTTTTTACATTCCCATGATTTCATATCCTGAATCAACGTAAATCACTTGTCCGGTAATACCACTTGACAAGTCACTAGCCAAGAAAGCTGCTGTGTTACCTACTTCTAATTGAGTCACAGTACGACGCAATGGGGCAACTGCTTCAACATGGTGAATCATATCTAAAATACCACCCACAGCACTAGAGGCTAAAGTGCGAATAGGCCCAGCAGAAATGGCATTGACGCGAATATTTTCAGGGCCGAGTTCCGATGCTAAATAACGGACACTAGCTTCTAATCCAGCCTTCGCCACACCCATAACGTTATAGTTGGGAACTGCCCTCACACCACCCAAATATGTCAAGGTAATGATACTTCCGCCTTCCGTCATTAAGGGTTTAGCTGCACCACTTAGTTGTACAAGTGAATAAGTGCTAATTTCTAAAGCTGTAGCAAAGCCAGCACGGGAAGTTTGGCTAAAACCTCCAGTTAAATCATCTTTGTTAGCAAAAGCTAAACAATGAATCAAAATATCTAATCTGCCCCATTTATCGCGGATGGTGTCAAAGGTAGATTGAATCTGTTCGTCGTTTTGGACATTACAGGGAAGAAATAAGCTGGGGTTGAGAGGTTCTACTAGTTCAGCAACCTTCTTCTCCATTTTCCCCTTGTCGTCTGGTAGATAGGTAATGCCGAGATTTGCTCCGGCGGCGTGTAGTTGTTGGGCAATCCCCCAAGCAATAGAGCGATTATTGGCAATACCTGTCACCAGAGCGTTTTTTCCATTCAGATTCAGCATAGAAACCTTTGATGTGAACGATTGATGAAATGAGGGACTGGGGACTGGGTATGATTTTTCATTCTTGACCTTGCGTCTGTTGCCCCCTGTCTCCTGTCTTCATGAGCATACTAGAATCTGGGGCGTGTTTGTCTTGTTTTTATACAGGATGAGCAAAAATGATGATTAGGAATGACGTTTTTGAGATTTAAAATACATATTATTCCTTAAGATATTTTCAAGATTACTTAAGTTTTTAGATGAAAAACCTGATAGTTCTATTAAGTAGAAGTATCTATCAAGAATTGCTGGCTAAAAATTGCCAAAATTAGGTATCATTATAAACAAATAGCTATGAAGTTATGAGTTTGAGTATAGGAAAGTACAGCCGGGTTAACGGTGCTTTATTGATTTTTCAGCTGTATTCTTAGGTAATTAGTTTTTAGTTTTTTTATTCCGGCATTGGGTAGGGGAAGGGAGATGATCGTGACACAAGATAAGGCCCTAGCAAATGTTTTTCGCCAGATGGCAACTGGAGCTTTTCCGCCAGTTGTCGAAACGTTTGAACGCAATAAAACGATCTTTTTTCCGGGCGATCCTGCTGAACGAGTTTATTTTCTTTTGAAAGGCGCAGTCAAACTTTCCAGGGTGTATGAGGCAGGAGAAGAAATTACAGTGGCACTACTGCGGGAAAATAGCGTTTTTGGTGTGCTGTCTCTATTAACAGGTAATAAGTCTGATCGGTTTTACCATGCGGTGGCATTTACCCCGGTAGAATTGCTGTCTGCACCCATTGAACAAGTCGAGCAAGCCCTCAAAGAAAATCCTGAACTATCCATGTTGATGCTGCGGGGTTTATCTTCGCGGATTTTGCAAACAGAGATGATGATTGAAACCTTAGCCCATCGAGATATGGGTTCGAGATTGATCAGTTTTCTGTTGATTCTCTGCCGTGACTTTGGGATTCCTTGTGCAGATGGGATCACAATTGACTTGAAGTTATCTCATCAAGCGATCGCAGAAGCAATTGGTTCTACCCGCGTCACAGTCACCAGATTACTAGGGGATCTGCGGGAGAAAAAGATGATTTCTATCCACAAGAAAAAGATTACTGTGCATAAACCTGTGACTCTCAGCAGACAGTTCACATAAAATTCACAGCAGTCAGGAGAGATGAGGCGTGTTATATTTTGGTAGATAACATTCATAGTTGGCAATAAATCTCAAATATTGAGTAAGATCAGTTATTGCCAACGCCCCATCCTCCACAGATAATGACTGAAAGTATTAGGCTGTATCTGGACACAATTCGGTAGCTGAAGATGACCACCGGCTACATCCTCATTGCAGCAATTTTAATTTTGGGAGGCGTAATTGCCACAGTTGGCGATCGCATCGGCACAAGAGTTGGCAAAGCACGCCTCTCACTCTTTAAGCTTCGCCCCAAAAATACCGCCGTAGTAGTCACTATTGTCACTGGTGTACTAACAGCGGCCACCACCCTAGCTATTCTATTCCTGGCTGATGAAGGCTTGCGGAAAGGGGTGTTTGAGTTAGAAGATATTCAACAAGACCTCAGACAAAAACGAGAACAACTCAAAGTTGCTGAACAACAAAAAAGTCAAGTAGAGGCTGAACGCAACAAAGCCAATCAAGAATTAGAAACCACCAAACAAGAAAAATTTAAAGCCCAGCAAGATTTAGCGCAAACCCAAACTAAACTCCAGCGCACCCAAAACCAGTATCAAAAAGCCATAACTGAACTCCAAAGTGTTTACAATCAAAGAAAAGCACTACAGATAGCCGTTGCTCAACTAGAGGCAGAGCGTAGACGACTGTATGCTGAAGCCCAACAAGCTATTGCCCAGCGCGATCGAGAAATCGCTAAACGCCAACAAGCCATAGAACAACGGGATCGGGAACTGGCTAACCGTCAACAAGCCGTAGCACAACGGGATCAAAAAATTGCCCAACTAGATAAACTCATTCAAAATCGTAATTTAGAGATTAGCAACAGAGAACAGATAATTGCTAAACGAGAATCTCTACTCAAAGAATTGGAAAAACAACAGGATTATCTAGAACAGGAAGTAGCAAGACTAGAAAAATATTACCAGTCATATCGTGACTTACGCTTGGGTAAATTGGCTTTAGTCAGGGGTCAAGTTCTGGCTGCTGCTGTAGTACGTGTGAACCAACCCAATACCGCCAAGCAAATTATCGTACAACTACTCCAAGAAGCCAACCGCAATGCTAGCATTGAATTAGCTGAACCAGGAACTGCGACTAATACAGAACTGCTACGTGTGACTCCAGATAGGGTTGAGCAGCTGATCAAACAAATTAGCGATGGTCGAGAATACGTAGTTAGAATCTTCTCGGCTGGTAATTATGTCAGGGGAGAAAAGCACATAGAATTTTTCGCTGATACAGCGAGAAATGTTTTAGTATTTTCTGAAGGTGAGGTCTTGGCCACAACTACCGCCGATTCTAAAACTATGACCTCATATCAGTTAAGACAAAGATTAGACTTATTAATTTCAGCATCCCAATTTCGTGCCAGAAATGCCGGTATTGTGGAAAGTGTACAAATCGATGGTACATTTATTCGCTTTGTTTCTCTATTGAGACAGTTTGAGCAACCAATAGAAATTAAAGCCATAGCAGCAGAAGATACTTATACGGCTGGGCCATTGAGAGTCAAACTCATAGCAATTCAAAATGGCAAGGTTGTTTTAACTACTTAATTATTTTGAATTGATTCATTATGGATTTTAGTGAATTTTCCCCAACCCAACCAGTTATTTTAGGTTTCGATCCCGGTAAAGATAAATGTGGTTTAGCCGTGATGGGATTAGACCGAAAATTACATTATCATCAAGTTGTAGTTTCTCAAGAAGCGATCGCTACTATTAATATCCTACGCCAAAGCTTTCCTGTTTCTTTGTTGGTTATGGGCAACCAAACTACAGCCAAACGCTGGAAACAGCAATTACAGCAAGAATTAGTCGAGCCATTAAATATTATCTTAGTAGATGAGCGTTATAGTACCTTAGAAGCACGCGATCGCTATTGGCAGATGTATCCCCCCAAGGGACTCACCAAACTACTGCCCCAGGGAATGCGCCAACCACCACGCCCCATAGATGATATTGTGGCTATTCTCTTAATTGAAAGATATTTAAGTCGGCTTACCGAATCAGTCAACAGTTAGAGTTGTGCGCGAATTTTAAAAGCATAGTCTCCTCCTGGTTCTAGTTGATAATCTTGCTGTTCTAAAAAACGACCAAGAGGTTCTTTAATTAAAGCACGCCCCTGAGAAGGCTTGACAGAAAGCTCTCCCTGGCGAAAATTCCATTGGAAATGCCACTCAAAATCCCCTGCACTGACTTCACCTTCTAGAAACCCGTGTTGCCAGGATTGGCGAGTAATTTTGACGTGCGCTGTAGTTTCTGGTAAACGTTTAGCACTCACAATGCTTGGTGTTAATTTAGGCTATATTCTATTTACCAAACTTCGCCGCGATCGACAAACTAGCAACCTGAGTATTTTTGCATCAGTTATTAGGTATAGGAGTTGACAGTTGACAGTTGACAGACTTGAAAGCCTTTTATCTTAACAGTCTTGAAACTGTTCACTATTAAAAATCTATGATTATCAATAATGAAAAAATTTACGGCGATGCCTACCTAAAAGGCATCGCGGATTTTAGGTCAACCGCCCCACCCACAAGGGGATGTGGCTTGTAACTAACCGAAAAATCGGTCGAAACATACGGGTAATTGACTGTACCCTGTCTCCCCGGCACAGCCGAACTGTTTTTAGGGAGAAGAAGTTGAATCCATTTCACTTTAGTGAATACAGATTCAATTATTTCTACCGTCACAGACAAACCACTTTTTCTTATCCAACAACTGGTGTTGTACCTAAGAAATGTCATGTCTCAAGTAGATAGTCGTATTGTACCAGATTCCCCAGATCGCTTACATCCCCACCCACCAGGGGATGGGGTTTTACGCTCGATCAATAAAATCTAAAATCCAAATCGATAATTAACGATTCACCGCCGCAGCTTCCCGTGCCGCAGCTGCCTGATCTGGGTGGATGCCTAAGCGTGTGAGGTTAATCCGTCCTTTATTGTCAATTTCGCGTACCTTGACAATTACTTCATCACCCACAGCTACTTCATCTTCCACCTTGCCTACACGATAATCAGCCAGTTGGGAAATATGGATCATTCCTTCCTTACCGGGGAGAAATTCCACAAAAGCACCAATTGGTATAATCCGAGTCACGCGTCCTGCATAGACATCGCCTTCATTTAGCTTGCGAGTCATGCCTTGAACAATATTGCGCGCCCTCTTGGCCTTATTCTCATCTACCGCAGAAATCGTGACTGTGCCATCATCTTCGATGTCAATTTTCGCACCAGTTTCTTCAGTAATTCCCTTAATGGTCTTACCACCGGGGCCAATAACTAGACCAATCATGTCAGGATCAATCTTGATCGTTAACAGACGGGGGGCATAAGGTGAAGTTTCTGTACGGGGTTGGTCAATAGCTTGCAGCATTTTATCAAGAATGTGCAACCTAGCGGCTTTAGCTTGGTGGATGGCTTGGGCAATTACTTCCAAAGACAAACCAGAGATTTTCATGTCCATTTGCAAGGCGGTAATCCCTGCCTCTGTCCCGGCGACTTTAAAGTCCATGTCACCCAAAAAGTCTTCAATGCCTTGAATATCTGTGAGGACTCGCACTTCATCCCCTTCTTTAATCAAACCCATAGCCGCACCGCTCACGGGTTTAATAATGGGTACGCCAGCATCCATTAAAGCTAGGGTAGAACCACACACAGAACCCATTGAGGTAGAACCATTAGAAGATAACACCTCAGAAACAACCCGAATTACATAGGGAAATTGCTCTTTCGGTGGTAGTACAGGCAGGATGGCGCGTTCTGCTAATGCACCGTGACCGATTTCCCGTCTACCTGGGGCGCGTAAAGGTTTAGTTTCGCCGACAGAGAAGGGCGGGAAGTTGTAATGATGTAGGTAGCGTTTGGATTGGTCAGTTTGTAAGTCGTCGTTGAGATTTTGAGCATCTCCGGGAGTACCGAGGGTACAGGCGGATAATACCTGGGTTAGTCCCCGGTTAAATAAGCCGCTACCGTGGACGCGTTTGGGTAAGACATCAACTTGACAAGACACAGGACGGACTTCATCAAGTTTACGACCATCAACACGCACGTTATCTTCGACGATTTGACGGCGCATGAAGTACTTAGTAATGTCTTTAAAAGTGTTCCCCAAGGCTTTACTGTTGGCAGTAGCAGCAACCCGAATTGGGTCTTCTTCTGGGAGTTCAGCGATCGCTGTGGCAATATTTTCTTTAACGGCATCCAAGGCGGTGTCCCGTTCGGTTTTGCCTAAATCAAACTGAGCCAGAATTTTCTTAATTTCATCGCTGGCGCGATCGCGGATATAATCTGCCAAGGTTTGGTCTACTTCTGGTGGTGCTTCCTGCACCATTTCCAAACCCAGTTCTGCTACTAAATCTTGCTGTGCCTTAATTAAATCACGCACCGCTTCGTAGCCAAAATCAATCGCTTCAATAATATCTCGCTCTGGCAGTTGATTTGCACCTGCTTCCACCATGATTACGCCATCTGGTGAACCAGCTACAATCAAATCTAAATCTCCTGCCTCAATTTCTGCATAGGTAGGGTTAATGATAAAATCATCACCTACCAAGCCTACTCGGACTGCTGCCATTGGCCCGTTAAAGGGAATTTGAGCAATCAGCGTGGCAATTGAAGCACCCGTCACCGCCAATACGTCCGGTGGTACTAGCTCATCCATTGACATTGTAAATGCCACAACTTGCAAGTCATCCCGCAACCATGAAGGGAATAAAGGACGCAAAGGACGGTCAATTAAACGACTAGTAAGAATGGCTTTTTCTGGTGGACGACCTTCACGGCGCATGATTCCACCTGGTATTCTCCCAGCCGCGTATAGTCTTTCTTCGTAATCTACTGTCAGGGGAAGGAAATCGATGCCCTCTCTGGCTGCTGATCGCGTAGCTGTTACCAAAACAGCTGTATCCCCTGATTCTATCAACACAGACCCACCTGCTTGCGGTGCTAGTAGGCCTACTTTCAGTCGAATATCCCTGCCATCGAAGGATATTGACTTCTCAAATTCTGCCATTCAGCTTTTTTTCCTTCTCTTTCTTTATTCGCTCTCTGTGGCAATCCTAACATTGATGCCCTCTGGCTGACTTCTGTTACATACAAACAGCAACAAGTTCCTCAACGCCAAGCGCGATACATAACTTAGCGTTACCATCTGTTCATCAGCTAGTTTTGCCGCTTGTGGAGTGCTTACAATGATATCAAGGGATTGGCAATTGGGCATTGGGAATTGGGAATTGGGCATGGGGCATGGGGCATGGGGCATGGGGGAGGCAGTCATCAGAAATGTAGGGTGCATCAGTATGAATAACTTCTGGGCTAGAAACTGACGTACCCTACCAACCTGTCAACCTGGGATAATTTATTTTGTGGTGTTCGCTTATCCAGAGTGCCGAAAATCAAGCTAGTATCTAAAAAATAGAAGGTGTAGGGTGTAGAAAAGCAACCATTGGACAGCAATATTTTTACTATCATCAAGGTTAATTAATGTATAGATATTATTGAATTTTATTAAAATAAAAATATTTAATTATATTTAATTTTGATTTTAATCAAGCCATGAAAATAAACATAGCTGTGATGTAATCAGCAATACTTAATATTTTTAAATCGATGTAAGTTTGAGTAGTTAACAAATGGCAATTTTACACGGTAGTTGGTTATCAAAAGAACAGGAAGATTGTTTATTTATTTGGGGGGAAACTTGGCGATCGCCACGCATTCAGGTTAATTTTAGTGAGTTAGCATTAAATCCCTTAGCCATGACAGCATCTGAGTTAACTGCATGGCTATCTAGTGAAAACATCAAGATTACCAACTTGATAAATCAGCCTCATCAAAAATCCTCTACTAAAGCTGCTACTTCTACAAAAATTAATTTACCAATTCATTCACAAATAGTTAATCTACCAACGGATATTTTAGAAATAACTCAAACAGAAATAGCCTTAGTTTCTCCTGTTCATTCTGGGGCTTTGACCTCTGAAACGAATGATCCCAGATGCTTACAGCCTTGGTTAGTAGAAGGTTTTTGTCTTCATCCCTTAGCAGCAATTAAATTTCTGACTTCTCTACCATTAAATATTGTCAATGAAAACAATAGCTTTTTAGGTGGAGATTTACGATTTTGGTCACAAGTTGCCCGTTGGAGTTTAGATTTAATTTCCCGATCTAAGTTTTTACCAACTATCCAAAGACACGCTAACGGCAATTTTGATACAAAATGGCAAGTCGTTGTAGACAGTGCTATCGATGGCACTCGTCTAGAAAGGTTTGCGTCGAAAATGCCTTTAGTTTGTCGAATTTATCGGGGACTAGGGACTGGGGAAGAAATTAGCCAGTCACCAATGTATGTGGATTTCCCTCATCAACCGCAGGAATTAATTTTATCGTTTCTTAATAGTGTCATTGATGCTCAAGTGCGGGAGATGGTGGGGAATCAAACTCTAGTTGAACCTAGGGTGATGGCTTCTTTACCATTACCTGTGCGTCAGTGGTTGCAGGCTTTAACGGGTGCATCTAACGCGGTGAATGCAGATGTAATTGGGGTAGAAAGGCTAGAAGCAGCCCTAAAAGCTTGGACGATGCCGCTACAATCTCAATTGGCTAGTAAAAATCAATTTCGCGCCTGTTTTCAGTTGCTTGCGCCTGATGAGGAAAAAACCGATTGGACATTGGCATATTTTTTGCAAGCGGCTGATAACCCAGAATATTTAGTAGATGCAGCGACGATTTGGCAACATCCAGTTGAGCAGTTAGTTGAGCAAAATCGCACCATTAATCAACCCCAAGAAACATTATTACGAGGTTTAGGTTTAGCTTCTCGATTATATCCAGCGATCGCACCCAGTTTAGAAACGGAAGCACCCCAATCTTGTCACCTCACCCCCATCCAAGCCTATGAATTTATTAAATCAGTAGCTTGGCGATTTGAAGATAGTGGTTTGGGTGTGATTTTACCGCCGAGTTTGGCAAACCGCGAAGGTTGGGCGAACCGCTTGGGGTTAAAGATTTCCGCCGAAACCTCCAAGAAAAAGCAGGGACGGTTGGGATTACAAAGTTTATTAAATTTTCAGTGGCAATTGGCGATCGGTGGACAGACAATTTCTAAAGCCCAATTTGATCGCTTAGTCGCTTTAAATAGTCCACTGGTAGACATTAACGGTGAATGGGTGGAATTACGTCCCCAAGATATTAAGACAGCGCAAAACTTTTTTGCATCCCGTAAAGAACAAATGTCTTTATCTTTAGAAGATGCTTTACGTCTAAGTACTGGGGATACTCAGGTCATTGAAAAGTTACCAGTAGTCAGCTTTGAAGCATCTGGGGCTTTACAAGAATTAATTGGCGCACTAACTAATAATCAAGCAGTTGCACCTTTACCCACACCAAAAGATTTTCACGGAAAGTTAAGACCTTATCAAGAAAGAGGCGCAGCTTGGCTAGCTTTTCTAGAACGTTGGGGTTTAGGCGCGTGTCTCGCCGACGACATGGGACTCGGTAAAACTGTGGAGTTCATAGCATTTGTTTTGTATCTAAAAGAACAAGATGTATTAGAAAAACCCACATTACTTGTTTGCCCAACTTCTGTGTTAGGAAACTGGGAAAGGGAGGTTAAAAAATTTGCCCCAACACTGAAAGTTATGCAATATCACGGTGATAAACGTCCCAAAGGTAAGACATTTCAAGAAGCCGTCAAGAAGCATGATTTAGTGATTACTAGTTATTCATTAATTCACCGTGATTTAAAATCTTTACAGACAGTTGATTGGCAAATAATTGTGTTAGATGAAGCCCAAAACGTCAAAAATGCTGAAGCCAAACAATCCCAAGCAGTTCGACAATTAGAGTCAACATTTCGGATTGCTTTAACGGGTACACCAGTAGAAAATAGACTGCAAGAATTGTGGTCTATTTTAGATTTCCTCAACCCTGGTTATTTGGGCAATAAGCAATTCTTTCAAAGACGGTTTGCTATGCCCATTGAAAAATACGGCGATGCAGCATCTTTAAATCAATTACGTGCTTTGGTGCAGCCTTTTATTTTACGTCGTTTAAAAACAGACAGTGAAATTATTCAAGACTTACCAGAAAAGCAAGAAATGACAGTCTTTTGTGGCTTAACTCCAGAACAAGCTACACTATATCAACAAGTAGTAGAAGCATCATTAGCTGAAATTGAATCAGCCGAAGGATTGCAACGCCGAGGCATGATTTTAGGCTTATTAATTAAGCTCAAACAAATCTGTAATCATCCAGCCCAGTATTTAAAAGAAGCGAGTTTAGCACAACATAATTCAGCCAAATTACAACGGCTAGAAGAAATGTTAGAAGTAGCGTTAGAAGAAGGCGATCGCGCCCTCATTTTCACCCAATTTGCTGAATGGGGTAAACTCCTCAAACCCCACCTAGAAAAGCATCTCGGACGCGAAATCTTCTTTTTATATGGTAGTACCACCAAAATACAACGTGAAGAAATGATTGACCATTTCCAACACGATCCCCAAGGTCCACCAATCATGATTTTATCCCTCAAAGCTGGCGGTGTAGGATTAAATTTAACCAGAGCCAATCATGTATTTCACTTTGATAGATGGTGGAATCCAGCAGTAGAAAATCAAGCCACAGACCGCGTATTTCGTATTGGTCAAACCCGTAACGTGCAAGTACATAAATTCGTTTGCACCGGCACATTAGAAGAAAAAATTCATGACATGATTGAAAGCAAAAAACAACTAGCAGAACAAGTAGTTGGTGCAGGCGAAGAATGGTTAACAGAACTAGACACCAACCAACTCCGCAACCTACTAATATTAGACCGCAATGCAGTCATAGAAGAAGATACAGAATAAACAACAAAAATCATACAGCACTTTTGAACTAAGTAAAGTACACCATGAGTAATAAGTAATAAGTAATAAGTAATAAGTAAATTGCTTACTCATTACTTTTTTCTAATCAGTTGCTGTACCTCATAAACATCGAATCTCCTGTATTCTTCTCTCTGCGCTCCTCTGCGTTTACCTTTGCGCCCCTCCGCGTTTAATAAACCTCTTAATAATTCCTAATTCATGATGACAAACACAACATTACAAGCCAGCCGAGAATGGTGGTCACAAAGATGGCTAGAACTACTCGATTCCTACCGCTTTAAAAAACGCTTAGAACGAGCCAGAAACTATGCACGCCAAGGTAACGTTCTCAGCATTGAATTTAAAGGTGCAAAAGTATTAGCCAAAGTCCAAGGTAGCGAAGTAGAACCTTATAAAGTTTCGCTCTCTCTCAGTTCTTTTAGTGATGAAGAATGGGGATATATTATTGAAACCATGTCTAAAAAAGCATTATTTGCTGCCAAATTATTAGCGGGAGAAATGCCCCAAAATATTGAAGAAGTATTCACAGCTAATGGACTTTCTTTGTTTCCCTTCACCCTCAGCGATGTTCATAGTAAATGCTCATGTCCCGATAAAGCCAACCCTTGTAAACACGTTGGCGCAGTATACTATCAATTAGGCGACAGATTCAGCGAAGATCCCTTTGTGTTATTCCAATTACGGGGACGCACTAAAGAACAAATTATTAGTGATTTACGTTACCTAAGAAGTGAAAAGTTAGCAATTGACACAACTGCAACTCCAGAAAATCAACCAACAATTAATCACCATCAATATCAGATTAAAATTGATAATCTCTGGCAATATAATGAGCCACTAGATTCTTCTCTGGTAGTAATTACACCATCAAGTAACGAAACTTTATTAGATGTTTTAGGTGCTATTCCTTTGGGACAAAATGAAGAAAGTGCAGCTAACTTAACTGCCAGTGATGTAGTAATGAAATATTTGCAGACACTTTACCAAGAAGTTAGTCAAAAAGCAATGTTAACAGCAATGAATGTAGGTGAAAGCTGATATACCAATCCGATTACAAATTACGTAGCTTGCTTTACTGCGTAACGCTCCGCGAATTCGCTTTGCGAGTATTACGTTAGCGTAGCGGGGCGCAGCCCATTACGAATTACCAAAAAAAGGCTCTTGCTATTACACAAGAGCCACAAAAGCGTTCGATTGTCAGTGATGAAATAAAAGTTTAGAACCTAGTCAAGTTCAGTCATGGACATTGCTGGTTCATTCTCACGGTCAATACCTTTCTCGAAACCACCAGCAGCAGCACGAGCGCGACCAGCGTGCCACAAGTGACCGATGAGGAAGAAGAAACCTAAGACGAAGTGAGAAGTTGCCAACCACGCACGAGGAGATACGTAGTTGAAGGAGTTAATTTCGGTAGCCACACCACCTACAGAGTTCAAAGAACCCAGAGGAGCGTGAGTCATGTATTCAGCAGCACGACGAGCTTGCCAAGGCTGAATATCGTTCTTGATTTTTTCTAAGTCAAGACCGTTAGGCCCACGTAGAGGCTCTAACCAAGGGCCACGGAAATCCCAGAAGCGCATGGTTTCACCACCAAAGATGATTTCACCTGTAGGAGAGCGCATCAAGTATTTACCTAGACCTGTGGGGCCTTGAGCAGAACCAACGTTAGCACCTAAGCGTTGGTCACGAATTAAGAAGGTTAAAGCTTGAGCTTGAGAAGCTTCAGGGCCAGTAGGTCCGAAAAATTCACTGGGGTAAACGGTGTTGTTGTACCAAACCATACAAGAAGCGATGAAGCCCATCAAGGACAACGCACCCAAGCTGTAGGAGAGGTAAGCTTCACCAGACCAGATAAACGCACGACGCGCCCAACCAAAAGGCTTGGTGAAGATGTGCCAAATACCGCCAGAGATACAAATTAAAGCAATCCAAATGTGACCGCCGATGACATCTTCCATGTTATCTACGCTGACAATCCAGCCTTCGCCACCAAAAGGAGCTTTGATGAGATAACCGAAGATAACAGCAGGGTTCAAGGTAGGATTGGTGATTACACGCACATCACCGCCACCAGGGGCCCAGGTGTCGTAGACACCGCCGAAGAACATAGCCTTCAGCACTAACAGCAACGCACCACAACCCAAAATGATCAGGTGGAAGCCGATGATGTTGGTCATCTTGTTCTTATCTTTCCAGTCATAACCAAAGAAAGAGGAATACTCTTCTAAGGTTTCTGGGCCGCGCACAGCGTGATAAATACCACCAAAGCCCAGGACTGCTGAGGAAATAATGTGGAGTACACCAACTACAAAGTATGGGAAAGTGTCGATAACTTCACCACCAGCACCCACACCCCAACCGAGGGTAGCAATGTGGGGTAGCAGGATTAAACCCTGCTCGTACATTGGTTTTTCTGGAACAAAGTGAGCGACTTCAAATAGGGTCATCGCTCCGGCCCAGAATACAATCAAACCAGCGTGAGCAACGTGTGCGCCCAGCAGTTTACCAGATAAGTTAATGAGACGAGCATTGCCAGACCACCAAGCGAAACCTGTCGATTCTTGGTCACGTCCGCCGCCCATTATGGCAGGTCTATTAGAGAGCGTTACCACGGGGTAGTACCTCTTCGGGGAATACAAATTTTTCGTGAGGCTGATCTTGAGGAGCCATCCAAGCGCGGATACCCTCGTTCAGCAAAATGTTCTTGGTATAGAAAGTTTCAAATTCTGGGTCTTCGGCAGCGCGTAATTCTTGCGATACGAAGTCATAAGCGCGCAGGTTGAGTGCCAACCCGACAATGCCGACAGCACTCATCCACAGCCCGGTAACTGGTACAAACAACATGAAGAAGTGTAACCAGCGTTTGTTGGAGAAAGCAATCCCGAATATCTGTGACCAGAAACGGTTTGCTGTCACCATTGAGTAGGTTTCTTCGGCTTGGGTGGGGTTGAAGGCGCGGAAGGTGTTTGATGCTTCGCCGTCTTCAAATAAGGTGTTTTCTACGGTTGCACCGTGAATGGCACACAGTAATGCTCCACCTAATACACCTGCTACTCCCATCATGTGGAAGGGGTTGAGTGTCCAGTTATGGAATCCTTGCAGGAATAATAAGAACCGGAAGATGGCTGCTACTCCAAAACTGGGAGCGAAGAACCAAGATGATTGTCCCAAGGGGTACATCAAGAAGACGCTGACGAATACCGCAATGGGGGCTGAGAATGCTAGGGCGTTGTATGGTCTAATGCCTACTAACCGTGCAATCTCAAATTGACGTAGCATGAACCCAATCAGTCCGAATGCTCCATGTAGAGCTACAAAGGGCCACAATCCTCCCAATTGACACCAACGGGTGAAGTCCCCTTGTGCTTCTGGCCCCCACAGTAACAACAGGGAGTGTCCCATGCTGTCTGCGGGGCTGGATACTGCTACTGTCAGGAAGTTTGCCCCTTCCAGATAAGATGAGGCTAGTCCGTGGGTGTACCAGGAGGTGACGAAGGTTGTACCGGTTAGCCAACCGCCTAATGCTAGGAAGGCGCAGGGGAATAATAATACTCCTGACCAACCTACGAATACGAAGCGATCGCGCTTTAACCAGTCGTCTAGTACGTCAAACCACCCTCTACTGGGGGCGCGTCCTACTGCGATGGTCATCTAACTAAATCCTCTTTTACTAAAATTGCAACGTTTCTAAGCAGAGCTTTTGGGGAATTTTCCCTCTTTAAGAGACTGCCGCGAGGAAATAACGTTTTTTTTTGACAATCTCAGCTGTTTATAATTGCTGAGTTCCTGAGATTTGCTCACTTGTACAAGCGGACGTTTCTCAGGGTTATGTCGTTACACGTACCATGAGCTAGTTACCTAGCTTGTGGTAACTTAATGCTTCTTAACTTATCACATTCTTGGGGTTTTCGCTCAACCCACCTAGGGAAATCAAGTATTGATCATGAACCTATTAAATACTATCAATATCAGAATTTTTACAATCTGACACAACTTTTCTCAGAAATCTTATTATGGGGCATGGGGCTAATCAATTCAAAATTCAAAATTCAAAATTCAAAATTAAAGAATTTTGGGCATGGGGCATGGGGCATAGGGCATGGGGCATGGGGCATAATCTGTTCCCCGTTCCCCGTTCCCTGTTCCCCGTTCCCTGTTCCCTCTTGACTAAACATTAAGCTTGCAAGACATCCTGTGGAAATGGCAGACTCTTAGTTAAAGGGAAGCACTCACAGGCCAAGGTAGTGAAATGACTGGATCAACAACGGTTAATAAAGGCGATCGCCTTCTGCATCAAACAGTTCTCGGCTCTCGTAGGTTTAGTAACTACTGGTGGGCAACTATCGTCACAATGGGAGCTACAGGCTTTTTGTTGGCGGGTTTATCAAGTTACTTGCATATTAATTTACTCATAGTTACTGATCCCACTCAACTGGTATTTGTACCCCAGGGATTAGTAATGGGTTTATATGGTTCTGCTGGCTTATTGTTAGCGTTGTATCTATGGCTATCTATCCTCTGGGATTTAGGGGGTGGCTACAACGATTTCAATAAAGAAACTGGTTACATTAAAATCTTTCGTTGGGGATTTCCTGGTAAAAACCGCCGGATTGAAATAGATTCCCGGATTCAAGATGCACAATCTGTCAGAATTGAAATTCAAGAAGGAATCAATCCTCGTCGTGCCTTGTATTTGCGTGTGAAAGGCCGCCGAGACATCCCCTTAACACGAGTAGGGCAACCTTTATCTTTAGCAGAGTTGGAAACCCAAGGTGCAGAGTTAGCTCGCTTTTTGGAAGTACCCTTAGAGGGATTGTAGGCTAAAGGTAAGAAGCAGGGGAGCAGGGTGCAGGGTGCAGGGAGCGGGGAGCGGGGGGAAAAGTTTTCTAACCCTGCCTAGGGTGTTGACTTTGTTAGTTTTGAGTAAATATGTACGATGTACTTTGTGTTTCGTTAAAAGCCGAGGCATTAACAGGTTTTAGCCATAGTGGACACCGATAAAAAACTGCATGAACCACAACCCAAAAAAGCCACATATTCAACAGCCTACCCCTTGCCGGGTGAACGAAATTTTGTGTGGGATTTCTAGCTAAGTATCCAAAAAATTACCCTCCACACTCCCCACACCTTTTTTCTCTCACCCCCCCTTGCCCCCTGCACCCTGCCCCAATTCCTCTTATATGCCCTATCCCAAAAAAGGCTAAGATACACAGGTTGAGTCAGTGACTGGTAATGCGGTTCAAAGTTTCACAATTCTTGGTTGCTGTTTTGATAGTCGGTGCTTTAATGTTGGGTGGCTGTTCTACACAGCAGGCTAATTCTTCGCCAGCATCAACAGCTACTGAGACAACAACGACAACAACTACTGAAACAACGTCAGTATCAGATAACATAAGTGAGAGTATTCCGGGAATGAAAGATTTACCACGTCTTGAAGGTAAAGCTACGGTGGTGATGACGGTTAACGGCTCGCCAATTACCATTGAAGTAGACGGTACAAATGCCCCTATTACGGCTGGTAATTTTGTAGATTTGGTGCAGAAGGGTGTATATGATGGCACAGTTTTCCATCGAGTGGTGCGCCAACCTCAGCCTTTTGTAGTCCAAGGTGGTGATCCCCAAAGTAAAGATCCAAAAGTTCCAGTAGAAAGACTAGGAACAGGGGGCTACATTGATGACAAAACCAAGACTGAGCGTCGTATACCCTTAGAAATTAAGCCACAAGGGGAAGCTAGCCCAATTTACAGTAAGACTTTTGATCAAGCTCGTATAACTAAAGCACCTCAGTTAAATCATAAACAAGGTGCAGTAGCAATGGCGCGATCGCAGCCACCCGATTCTGCTTCTTCTCAATTTTATTTTGCTTTGGCAGATTTAGGATTTTTAGATGGTAACTATGCCGTATTCGGTTATGTCACCGACGGCTTTGATGTAGTTAACAAAATTCAGCAAGGCGATCGCATTGACTCTGCTAAAGTCACTCAAGGCAGTGAAAATTTAAAAGTTCCTCAATAGGGATTGGGGCATAAAAAAGGCAAAAGGCAAAAATCAAAAGTCAAAAATTTTTGAATTTTGAATTTTGAATTTTGAATTTCTTTGCCCCTACACCCTTACACCCCTGCCTCTTGGCTGCCAAATGGTTGAAATTGTCGTCACTGGTATTGGTTTAGTTTCTGCCTTGGGTACAAGCTTAGAGGAAAGTTGGCAAAGATTAATTGCTGGTAAGTCGGGAATTAAAGTCCATCAACCTTTTCCAGAACTCGCACCATTACCTCTAGGATTGATTAGTCAACAGCCAGCGAATTTAAGAATGTTGACACAACAAGTTGTAGATGCAGCCTTAGAAGATGCTGGCTTGTTGACACCTTTACCAAATTGTGCTGTAGTAATTGGCTCAAGTCGTAGTTATCAAGCAGTATGGGAAAAGTTGGCTAGGGATATGTATAAGAAATGTCCCAGTCAAGATTCAGATGTGATGGGAGCAAGATTAGAGGATTGGTTAGAGACTTTACCTCACATGAATGCGATCGCATCGGCTAGGCGAATTGGTACAACAGGGGCAGTTTTAGCACCAATGGCTGCTTGTGCTACGGGAATTTGGGCAATTGCTCAAGCAGCATGGTTAATTGAAACAGGACAATATGAAAGGGCAATTGCTGGGGCAACAGAAGCACCTATTACACCCTTGACTATATGTGGCTTTGAAAAAATGGGTGCTTTAGCCAAAACAGGAGCGTATCCCTTTGACTTACACCGGGAAGGTTTAGTATTGGGTGAAGGAGGAGCTGTATTTGTTTTGGAGTCAAAAGCTTTAGCCCAAAAGCGTCAGGCAAAAATTTATGGTCAAGTTTTAGGTTTTGGTTTCACCGCAGACGCATATCATCCTAATCAGCCAGACTTGGAAGGCAGAGGAGCGATCGCTGCTATCAAACAAGCTCTAGAATACAGTCGCATCCAAGCTGATGATTTAGATTACATTCATGCTCACGGCACAGCTACCAGACTTAATGACCAGATGGAAAGCGTTGTGATAAACAAGCTATTTACCCATCCTATAGCAGTTAGTTCCACCAAAGGGGCTACAGGTCATACTCTTGGCGCATCGGGAGCTTTGGGGGTAGCTTTCACCTTATTAGGGATGCAGCATCATATTCTGCCCCCCAACATCGGATTACATCAATCAGAATTTGATTTAAATTTAGTCCGAGCGGCATATCATAGTCAGATTCGGAAGGCATTATGTTGCGGTTTTGGCTTTGGTGGACAAAATGCTGTGATTGTGCTTAGTAATAAGTAGAGTCAAACAATTTTGGATTTTAGATTTTAGATTTAATCCCCCAATCGAAAATCTAGAATTTAAAATCTAAAATTCGGCGAGTCAATTCCAACTAATTCATTTTTGCAAACTAATTTTTATAAAGAAACTTTAAGTTTCAATAACTACTTATTCAGAGATAGTCAAATTTGGCATTTTCAGGATTTACTGAGATCAGTATGTTAAAGACTGAGCATTAAATCCCCTGAATGGGAGAGGAAATCTACTGTCATTCTGCGCCAAATAAGATGTAGCGAATTGAGAGATATAAGGTTTGATAGCAATGCTAAACAACACTGAAATTGGGATTAATCAAGGTGCTAATCTTAAATTAAAACTGGGAGAACAAAAATACGAGATTTTCTCCAGGATAGAAGTTTTACGAAATCTGACAATTGGCAAACCACTAAAATTAAATATTGCAGAATAAATCTAGATTCAGTTGTTAATTTTCTGAACGTAATTCAATAATCCCAAAAAAATGCCAGCCAGGACTTGATTATTGAACTAATTGAGAGGTTCTACTGAATAGAAGATTAATTAAGCTACAGAATTTACTCAAATGTAATGGTGATTTTAAATAGTCAATAGTCAACGATTAGAGATGATTTATAAAGTAAATCGTAAATTTGTAGTGGACTGAAACAGCTAAATTTGTGCATTAGAAAAAATGAAAAAGCATTGATTTATATCAACTTCATCAAAAATCTATTGCATAATTTTAGTCTTGCCACGCTAGTAGGGTGCGTTAAAGCAAAGCGTAAAGCACTGTATGATAGTGGTGTTATACCAATTCTCTATGAAGTTGCACCAAATCAATGATGTAGAGACGTTGCATGCAACGTCTCTACAGTACAGAATAAAGTGCATCTTTATCAAGAAACGGTATTATACGGCTATATATCATTTACTCACAGGCCCAATACCTTACGCAGCCGTAACACAGTCTACTGAATATTTACTTTATAAATAGGCTCTTATTAAGTAACTGGTAACTATTGTAATAACATTGCCACACAGTAATAGCACTAGGCTTTTTAGATGAAAGCTTATCTTATCATGCCTTGCAACTGCAAAGATAAAGTGCATTAGATATCTTGCAAAAGTGATGATTATAGTGTCTTTTTTTGCGTCTAATCTTCGAGTTCCGCTTTAGCGGTATGCGCCTACTCTACGAGTTCCGGTTTAGCGGTATGCGTGAGGCAAAAGAAGATTTATGCAATAGGTCTATTATCTTGTGCTGGTGTGCATAAGAGTAAATCGAAATGATCAGCAAAACCCACAATTTTTTATTTGCAATCAAGGTCAACAAACATGAATAAAGTGCAAGCAACATTTGAAGCAACAGCAACTGCATTTCACGTACAAGGTTACGAAAAAATTGATTTTAGTCTTGTCTATGTGAACGGCGTATTTGATATTAGAAACAGAGAAATTGCAGATACCTATGGAAAATTTGGTCGCTGTTTAACTGTAATTGATAGCAATGTCTATGAACTTTATGGGGAGCAGATTAGGTCATATTTTCAGCACTATGACATTGAACTGACAGTATTTTCCATCATTATTAGTGAGCCTGCTAAAACCCTCACTAGCTTTGAAAAAATTGTTGATGCTTTTTCAGAGTTCGGTTTAGTGCGTAAAGAACCAGTATTAGTAATAGGTGGTGGTTTAATTACTGATGTAGCTGGCTTTGCTTGTGCTGCTTACCGTCGCAAGAGTAACTACATTCGCATTCCTACGACATTGATTGGTTTAATTGATGCAGGTGTAGCAATTAAGGTTGCGGTGAATCATCGCAAGTTGAAAAATCGCTTAGGAGCATATCATGCACCTTTGAAAGTAATTCTTGATTTTTCATTTTTGAAAACATTGCCAACGGCTCAAGTTCGTAATGGCATGGCAGAGTTAGTCAAAATTGCTGTAGTTGCTAACTCAGAAGTGTTTGAACTGCTATACGAACATGGCAAAGAACTACTTTCCACCCACTTTGGATATCTGAATGGTACACCGGAAATCAAAGAGATTGGCCATAAAGTCAACTATGAAGCTATCAAAACTATGTTGGAGTTAGAAACTCCCAATCTGCACGAAATCGACCTCGATCGCGTTATTGCCTATGGCCACACTTGGAGTCCTACCCTAGAATTAGCTCCACACATACCCCTATATCATGGTCATGCCGTAAATATAGACATGGCTTTGTCTGCAACCATTGCTGCGCAACGGGGTTATATTCCTACACAAGAGCGCGATCGCATCCTCGACTTAATGAGTCGTATAGGCTTATCACTGGATCATCCTCTACTAGATGAAGATTTACTCTGGTATGCAACCGAATCTATTAGCCTCACGCGAGATGGCAAACAACGCGCAGCTATGCCTTGTCCGATTGGTGAGTGTTTCTTTGTTAACGATTTGACTCGTGAACAACTTAACACTGCCTTAGCTGAACACAAAAGTCTGTGTGCTAAATACCCTCGTGGGGGAGAAGGCATTGACGCATACATTGAAACTCAAGAAGCCCGACTATTAGGGGTGTAAAGCCATGACAAATGTTCTTAAATTACCCACAGCTAGACCAATTACGCCACACAGTATCTTAGTAGCCCAGCTACAGCAAAGCTTCAAATTAGCACAACAGGAAAATATTTCCCCGGAGATATTAGATTCTTTGCAGGAAGCACTGCAATTAGCAGAGGGTTTAGATCCCTACTTGGATGATTACACCACCCCAGAATCGAAAGCATTAACAGCATTGGCACAAAAAACCAGCCAAGAAGATTGGAGCAAACGTTTCAGTGATGGGGAAACAGTCCGTCAACTAGAACAGGAAATGCTCTCAGGACATCTGGAAGGACAAACTTTAAAAATGTTTGTTCACATGATCAAAGCCAAGCGGATTCTAGAAGTAGGAATGTTTACAGGATACTCAGCTTTGGCAATGGCAGAAGCATTACCCAAAGATGGGGAATTGATAGCTTGTGAAGTAGATCCCTATGTTGCCGAATTTGCTCAAGGTTGCTTTAATGAATCTCCCGATGGTTATAAAATCGTTGTGGAAGTAGCACCAGCCTTAGAGACACTCCACAAGCTAGCCGCCAAAAAAGCATCCTTTGATTTCATCTTCATAGATGCCGATAAAAAGGAGTATGTAGAGTACTTTCAGACTATTTTGGCGAGTGAGTTACTAGCTGTTGATGGGTTGATGTGTGTAGATAACACTTTGTTGCAAGGACAAGTTTACCTCCCATCAGAACAACGTACCCCCAATGGTGCAGCGATCGCTAATTTTAACTCTGTTGTCGCCGCCGATCCTCGTGTAGAGCAAGTTCTGCTTCCCATACGAGATGGTGTGACTTTAATTAGACGCGTAGTGTAGGGAAGACATTTCTTCAAGCAACTTTGCGGAGTTAGTAGTCAAAGCTTTAGCCCTCAACTCAAGGACTAAAGTCCTTACTACTAACTAAATAAACACAAAGGAAAAACTTATGTCACAATCAATCTCTTTATCTTTACCGCAATCTACAACCTCTACAACAGGTATGGGAGTAAAGATAGTAGCTCTATTCAAGACTGTTGGGACTCTGACATTATTATTCATCGCCTTACCATTCAATGCTTTGATAGTATTGATATCTTTGTTGTGCCGCCCATTTAGGCAAAAACCTGCCGTAGCTACTCATCCTCAGACTATCTTGGTGAGTGGCGCAAAGATGACTAAAGCATTACAACTTGCTCGCTGCTTCCATGCAGCCGGACACCGAGTAATTCTGATTGAAAGTCATAAATACTGGTTATCTGGACATAGATTTTCCGAAGCTGTGAGTCGTTTTTATACTGTTCCTGCACCACAGTCAGATCCAGAAGGTTATATCCAGGCACTAGTAGAAATAGTCAAGAAAGAAAAGGTTGATGTTTATGTACCTGTATGTAGTCCTGTAGCTAGTTACTACGACTCTTTAGCCAAGCCTGCACTATCAGAATATTGTGAAGTATTCCACTTTGATGCAGATATTACCAAGCTGCTAGATGATAAATTTGCCTTCTCAGAGCAAGCGCGATCGCTCGGTTTATCTGTACCCAAATCTTTTAAAATTACAGATCCGCAACAAGTGATCAATTTTGATTTTAGTCAAGAAAGCCGCAAATATATTCTCAAAAGTATTAATTATGACTCGGTTCGCCGCTTAAATTTAACCAAACTTCCCTGCGACACCCCAGAAGCAACAGCCGCCTTTGTCAACAGTTTACCCATCAATCCTGAAACACCTTGGATTATGCAAGAGTTTATTCCAGGTAAGGAGTTATGTACACATAGTACAGTCCGGGACGGAGAATTAAGATTGCATTGCTGTTGTCATTCTTCTGCATTTCAAATTAACTATGAAAACGTCGAAAATCCCCAAATTCGTCAATGGGTGCTAAAGTTCGTCAAAAGTTTACGGCTGACTGGACAAGTTTCTTTTGACTTTATCCAAGCTGAAGACGGGACAGTTTACGCCATTGAATGTAATCCCCGCACTCATTCGGCAATCACCATGTTTTACAATCATCCTGGTGTTGCAGATGCCTATTTTGGTAAAACTTCCCTAGCTCAACCCCTAGAACCTCTAGCCAGTAGCAAACCTACTTACTGGATATATCACGAAATTTGGCGATTAACTGGTATCCGTTCCTGGAAACAATTGCAAACATCGGTTCGTACTTTATGGCGCGGTACTGATGCGATTTATTGTTTTGATGACCCTGTACCATTTTTGACTTTGTATCATTGGCAGATTCCCTTACTTTTACTGAAGAATCTGCAACAACTCAAAGGATGGGTCAAAATAGACTTCAATATTGGCAAATTAGTGGAATTAGGTGGAGATTAAAGTAATTCGTAATTCGTAATGGGCTGCGCCCCGCTACGCTAACGTAATTCGTAATTAAGAAATTCTTAATTAAGAAATTCAGATACTATCTCGGTTTCAAGCTTTGTATCTGTTGCTTAATTTTGGAGAATTGGTAAGACGTAGAACCAAGAATGAAATTATACACAAATAAGCAATGTGATTATGTCAGGACTGCGTATTCTGCAATTGGTTGGATCTGCATACAATCATTTTTATTGTGATTTGTCGCGGCTTTATGCTCAAGATTGTTTAACGGCTATGACAGGAGAGCGATCGCCTTATGAATTTGAGATTGCATATGTTACACCGGATCTTCAGTGGCGATTTCCTGATTCTCTGAGTCCAGGAGATATTGCTGCTGCTCAACCGATGGCTGTGTTTGATGCTGTGGAGTTGATCTCAAAGCAAAACATTGACTTGGTGTTACCCCAAATGTTTTGTATTCCTGGTATGACTCACTACCGGGCTTTATTCGACTTGTTGAAGATTCCTTATGTTGGTAATACTCCTGATGTTATGGCGATCGCTGCCCACAAAGCTAGAGCCAAAGCAATTGTCGCCGCAGCAGGAGTAAAAGTCCCTCATGGGGAACTGCTGCGCCCAGGAGATATTCCGACAATTCCACCTCCAGCAGTCGTCAAACCTGCCAGTGCTGATAATTCTCTGGGGGTAGTATTAGTTAAAGATGTGAGTGAATATGATGCTGCCTTAAAGGAAGCATTTGCATATTCTGAGGAGGTGATTGTGGAAACATTCATCGAACTTGGTCGAGAAGTCAGATGCGGTATTATCGTGCAGCAAGGGGAGTTAGTAGGTTTACCTTTGGAAGAGTATTTAGTACACCCCAAGGAAAAACCAATTCGCCACTATGGCGATAAACTCCAACAAACAGAGGATGGTAACTTGCGTTTGACTGCTAAAGATAATATTAAAGCTTGGATACTAGACCCTAGCGACCCCATCACCACAACAGTTCAGCAAGTAGCTAAAAAGTGTCATCAGGCTTTGGGTTGTCGCCATTACAGTTTATTTGATTTCCGCATCGACCCCAAGGGAGAGCCTTGGTTTTTAGAAGCTGGGTTGTATTGTTCTTTCGCCCCGAAAAGTGTGATTTCCTGTATGGCAAAAGCGGCGGGAATCTCTGTGAATGAATTGCTAGCGATCGCCATTGATGATACTTTCAAGATTCATACAATGATGTCTTTGTCAAGATAAAATTTGTAACCTGTTTCCCCAACCTCATCAACAAAACTGCCTTCTGCAAAAATAGGTATGATATAAAAGTCCATAAAACTTCAAAAAGATTCACCAAATGCTGATTAACTCCTCTGGCTTATCCAAGGTCAAGGACTCAGTTACAGAGAAAATTTTCTTTGGTAATGAACCTAGTGCCGAGTTAATCGGTATCCTTACCGTTTACTTTGTCCAAGGGATTTTAGGCTTGGCACGTCTAGCCGTTAGTTTCTTCCTCAAAGATGAATTGTCACTGAGTCCTGTTCAGGTATCGGCACTATTGGGAATTGTCGCCTTGCCTTGGATTATTAAGCCAATGTTTGGTTTTATCTCGGATGGTTTACCTATATTCGGCTACCGTCGCCGTCCTTACTTGGTGCTATCGGGGATACTTGGTGCAATATCTTGGGTGAGTTTAGCGACTATAGTTCATGATAGATGGGCAGCAACAATTGCGATCGCTCTCGGTTCTCTTGCCGTCGCCGTTAGTGATGTGATTGTTGACTCATTAGTTGTAGAACGAGCCAGAGTAGAATCCCAAGCTGATGCCGGTTCACTACAATCATTATGTTGGGGAGCTTCAGCTTTAGGTGGCTTAATCACAGCATATTTTAGTGGGTTACTCCTAGAACACTTCACAACCCGCACTGTATTTTGGATTACAGCCACATTTCCTTTACTCGTTTCTGGTGTAGCTTGGTTAATTGCTGAATCTCCCGTGAGCAAAGATACTAGCCATCACAACAACAATCTCAGCCTTAAGTATCAAATAGGACAACTCCGTCAAGCCATTACCCAAAAAAGCATCTGGCTACCAACAGCATTTGTGTTTATTTGGCAAGCTACCCCAACCGCCGATGCAGCGTTTTTCTTCTTTACTACCAACGAACTCCACTTTGAACCAGAATTTTTAGGACGGGTGCGCCTGGTGACAAGTCTAGCCGCTTTAATTGGCGTTTGGATTTTTCAGCGTTTCTTAAAAAGTGTGCCATTCCGAGTCATTTTTGGTTGGAGTACAGTTATTTCTGCCGCCTTGGGAATGACAATGTTACTGTTGGTGACACACACAAACCGAGCTTTAGGCATAGATGACCACTGGTTTAGCCTTGGTGATAGCTTGGTTCTCACAGTCATGGGACAAATTGCCTATATGCCTGTATTAGTTTTAGCAGCAAGACTCTGCCCTCCGGGAGTAGAAGCCAGCTTATTTGCTTTGTTAATGTCAGTGTCAAACTTAGCTGGGATGGTTTCTTACGAGTTTGGGGCTGTAATTATGCACTGGCTAGGCATCACCGAAACAAATTTTCATTCCCTTTGGCTGTTGGTACTAATTACTAATCTCAGTACCTTACTACCGTTACCCTTTCTCAACTGGCTACCTGGTGATGATTCAGAAATTGAGACATAGGGAGTAGGGGGCAGGGGAGCAGGGGAGCAGGGGGGCAGGGCGCAGGGGAAGACAAGGGAGACAAGGGAGACAAGGGAGACAAGGAAGACAAGGGAAGGGAGACAAGGGGGACAAGGTAGATTATATGCTCAATGCCCAATAATTACGAATTACGAATTACGAATTACGAATTACGAATTACCATTTTATGCAAAGTTTTGAAATGCCACAAAAAGCTATTTTAGAAAAATCTTATACTCGTGAAGATTGGCAAGGGGGATATCAATCTCTTAAGGAAGAGTTTGATTATTGGATTGATGATATAGAAGGAGAAATCCCACGACAATTGCAAGGGACATTGTTCAGAAACGGGCCGGGATTATTGGATATTAATGGGCAAAGTATCCATCATCCTTTTGATGGTGATGGGATGATTAGCCGTATTACTTTTATCAATGGTCGCGCCCATTTTCGTAATCGCTTTGTGCGTACAGAAGGCTATTTAGCAGAACAAAAAGCTGGTAAAATTATCTATCGTGGTGTATTTGGCACACAAAAACCAGGTGGTTTATTAGCTAATATCTTTGACTTTAAAATTAAAAATATTGCTAATACTAACGTTATTTATTGGGGTGATAAATTATTGGCGTTATGGGAAGCGGCTGAACCTCATCGTCTCGACCCCTACACCTTAGAAACTTTAGGTAAAGAATATTTCAATGGGGTTTTGTCAGAGGGCGAAGCTTTTAGCGCACATCCCCGTTTTGACCCTAGTTGTATTCAAGATAATGGCGCACCTTGTCTGGTGAATTTTGCGATTAAACCGGGACTATCTACTACAATTACAATTTTTGAATTAGACCCAACAGGTAAAATTATTAGAAAGCACGCTCATAGTGTACCGGGATTTTGTTTTATTCACGATTTTGTGATTACGCCTCATCACTGCATCTTCTTTCAAAATCCTGTTGTTTTTAATCCTATACCTTTTGCTTTGGGGATACGTTCGGCGGGTGAATGTATTAAATTCCAACCCAATAAACCGACTCGCATTATAGTTATTCCGCGCTTTCCTCAAGAGGAAGATAATACAGTGAAAACTCTAGAAACACAATCAGGTTTTGTGTTTCATCACGTTAATGCTTTTGCTGTGGGAGATGAAATTTTTATTGATTCAATTTGTTATGATTCCTTACCAGCCGTAGAACCAGAAAGTGATTTTCGTCAAGTAGATTTTGATGCGGGTTCTCCTGGACAATTGTGGCGTTTTCGTCTGCATCTTGAAAATGGGACAGCACAACGCCAATTAATTGAGGCTCATTGTTGTGAATTTCCTACCATACATCCTGATCATGTAGGACGTGACTACAGATATATTTATATAGGTGCAGGTCATAGAGCAGATGTGAATGCTCCACTACAAGCATTACTAAAGATTGATTTAGAGTCTGGAGAAAGACAACTTTGGAGTGCTGCACCCCGTGGTTTTATGGGTGAGCCGACTTTTGTACCACGCCCAGATGCTCAAGCAGAAGATGATGGTTGGTTGCTAGCTGTAGTGTATGATGCTGCTCATCATCGCTCAGATGTAGTGATTTTAGATGCTCGTGATTTGCAAAAAGGTGCGATCGCTCGACTACATTTGAAACATCATATACCCTATGGTCTGCATGGCAGCTTTACCTCTGAGGTATTTTGTCCCCATAGCCCCGCTTAATCTGCTGCTTGTTGTTGTAATTGTTGCACAACTTCTACTGGTAAAGTAGTTATACGAGCGATCGCATCAATTGTCATGCCCTCTGCTAACAAGTTGAGGGCTATTTCGCGCGCTTTCTGCTGGCTTCCCTCATATATCCCTTCCTGTCTACCTTCCTGTCTACCTTCCTGTCTACCTTCCTGTCTACCTTGCTGCTTACCTCTTTCTATACCTTCTTGTTGAGCTTCTTCTACAATCATTTGATAAATCACTGATTCCCGCATAATGTCCCTCCTGAGTAAACGTTGAATTACCTCTTTTTCTAATACTAACCCAGCTAATATTGCTGCTGATGCTGAAAGATTATTTTGTAATCGGCGGTCAGGAATGCTATCAATAACAGTTCCCACATCTTGTAATGTGTTGATTTTATTATCAGTATTACTTAAAACTGCGAAGGGAAGTAAGCCTGGTGTTCTGAGGAATAGTTCTGAGGGTTGCTCCCATAAACGGATGACTGTAAATTGATGTTGTAAATTCTGGATATTAAAAGTTGTTTGATATACCAGTTCAGATGTAGTTGGCTTTAAGTAGATAACTACCTGAAGCATCCGTTTTTCAGGAAAGCGGCGATATACACGCAAGCGATAGTCTGCCATCCGAAAGGGAATATTTTCATCAGGCTGAGTTTGAAATTCCAGATGCAGCACAACTTCATCGGATTGCAGCAATATTAAAGCATCGGCTCTAATTGGTTCTAAAGATAATTCTTTAGGGCTTAACTCGGTGAGAGTGATAGGTTCACCTAATAACCAAGTAGCAAAGTCTGAAGAAAAAGTTTCAGCGATGAACTTACAAATATTATCGAACACAGAACGGTTGAATTTTGACTGTAAGTCTTTAATTTACCCTATTTCGCACCTCCAGCTTACTGGCTAAACATAAAAATGTAACAAAAACTACAAAATTCTCATTTTTCGCAAAAACGCGAGATAGGCTAGGGATATATGTATCCGGTTCGCTAAAAACCGCGATTAGGAGAAAATCTTATGGTTTCATCCCCTATCACTCCCTTGGAAGCTGCTACTCCAGCACATATTTGTCCATTTGACCAAGCTTGTAGTTATTTAGAAGCAGCCGGGAAGGAGTTAAGGTTAGATCAAGGTATTTTAGAAATTCTCAGTCATCCGCGTAAGGTGGTGACAGTTTCCATCCCCGTAAAATTAGATAATGGCGACATCCGCGTGCTAGCAGGACACCGAGTACAACATTCTGATGTTTTAGGCCCCTATAAAGGTGGAACTCGATATCATCCGGCTGTAACGTTGCGGGAAGTCTCGGCTTTAGCGATGCTGATGACTTGGAAATGTGCGTTATTGGGTATACCTTATGGTGGTGCTAAGGGAGGTATCGCTATTGACCCACAAAATTATAGTGTGGGTGAATTAGAACGGATTACTCGCCGCTATACTAGTGAATTAATTAAAGATATCGGCCCTTCAACAGATATACCTGCGCCAGATATGGGAACTTCCGCCCGTGAAATGGCTTGGATGATGGATACTTATTCTGTGAATGTCGGTCATGCTGTACCGGGAGTTGTCACTGGTAAACCGTTGTCTATCGGTGGTTCACTGGGAAGGGAAATGGCTACTGGACGGGGTGTAATGATTATCGTCCGGGAAGCTTTAGCAGATATGGGCAAATCTTTGGAGGGAATGCGAGTAGTTATTCAAGGATTTGGTAATGTGGGAGGTGCAGCCGCCGAGTTACTCTACCAAGCAGGAGCGAAAATTATCGCTGTTTCAACAGGTACAGGTGGGGTGTATTCATCTCATGGTTTGGATATTCCAGCATTAAAAGCTTATGCAGCCGACAATCGTAGAAGTGTGGTAGGTTTCCCCAAAGCATCGGCTATTAGTAATGCAGAGTTATTAACTTTGCGTTGTGATGTTTTAATCCCAGCCGCCTTAGAAAACCAAATCACCGAAGAAAATGCCCACGAAGTGCGGGCGCAAATTGTTGCCGAAGCAGCTAATGGCCCGGTAACTTTAGAAGCCAACCGCATTTTAGAAGCTCAGGGTGTGACTGTATTACCCGACATTTTAGCCAACGCTGGTGGTGTGGTGGTAAGTTACCTGGAATGGGTGCAAGGTCTTTCTTACCTATTTTGGGATGAAGTCCGTGTCAACCACGAAATGGAACACTTGATGGTGCAAGCCTATCAGCAAGTAGTGAAACAGTCAAAAATGCGGCAAGTTCCCCTACGGTTAGCAGCTTATACCCTGGGGGTAGGTAGAGTAGCCCAAGCATTGCGTGATAGGGGTCTATATCCTTAACTTTTTAGAAATGCAGAAGGAGAAAAATCTTTCTCCTTCTCCTGCTTCTGTAATTACGAATTAGGAATTACGAATTACGTAGCTTGGTTCTCGCTTTGCGAGTATTACGAATTAGAATAGCATTCCAAATTTTTGTTTCGGATTAGCCAAGCTAGAAGAAATAAACTTTTTGAGAAACAAGATACAACAGGCAATACGTTCAGTTTGCCGAAAGCCTAAAATATCTTGCAGCAATCTATAAAATGCTCTTTGACTGTTGGCTTTAAAATCTGGGAACATTACCAAAGCTTTTTCTAAGAACATTAAGTATTGAGCATAATCCAAGAATAAAGCTTCTCTAGCTAGTTCAAAATATGATTTTGCTAATGCCTGGCGATAAGTTCTTGATAGTTGATTTCTTTGCAATAGTTTCTGTTCTACTTTCTGCAATACTAGATGGTGATTTTTTAACCAGCGACGTTTGGAAGCGGTGGAAACTGTTACAGCACCATGCCTTCTATAGATAGCATAACAGCCTGGTTGATAAGCAACTTTCGCTCCATTCATTACCACTGATAGAAAAAAATCTCTATCTTGTGCGGCGGCTAAATTTTCATCCCATCCACCAATCTTTTGAACCGCACTCCTCTTATACATTAAACTAGCTAAAGCTACCCACCAATTTGCTAATAAAGCAGCTAAAATGTCTGTTTTTGCTTCAGAAATTTCTATTTTATCTAGGAAAATAGAACCATCAGATAAATGATGCTGATGTCTCCAGTCGCTATAAACAACATCTGCGCCTGTTGCTTCTAAACAATTTACTTGTTGCTCTATCTTCTCAGGTAAAATATAATCATCAGCATCCAAGTATTGAATGTACTCTCCTTGAGATAAATCAAAGCCTCGATTGCGAGCGTAATTACCTCCTTTATTGGGATAACTACGCCAAATGATTTTATCACCGTAGCTTTTAATAATTTCTAAGGAATTATCTGTAGAACCATCATCAATGACAATGATTTCAAGATGAGAATAGGTTTGTTGTAAGCAGCTATCAATTGCCTCAGCTAACCATTTCTCAGCATTAAAACAAGGTATAATTATCGAAACTTGCTTGGGCATATTAATTCTCTGTATTTCATCTTAAATTTGTCTTGATGCGAATGCTTTATTTATACAAAGTTATTCTCCAAGAGAGTAGTTTAGGATGTAATTGGGGAGTGCGGAGTAAGACGGACGGGGCGACATTTAATTTGCATATTCACATTGCAGGTTAGCAGGAGACAAGGGGCAAGGGTTTAAAGCTTTTTTAGACAAATGAAATAATGCAAGTTCTAAGTGTAAGAGCTTATTATCTTTGAAGACGATTTAACTATTACTCTGTATTTTTTAGATTGTTGGACAAAAAAGTCTTAAATTTAGTATACAATTGTTTAATATAGTATTCTGTCGTGATTTTTACGATTAATTATTAGCATATGCGAAAACTATTTTTAACCTATATAATTTTATCTACTTTGATTGGTTCATCAGTAGCATAAATTGAGTATAAGAGAGTTATTTTGATTATTCAATAAAAATTTTAATAATCTGACTGTGGATATATTTTAAGATAAATTTGCTGTACAACCTTTAATAAATGAGTATATTATTATGTCCCTGACTGAAGAGATTCTCTCCCAACTCCCTGGTAATGTTTTAGGCGGTTTACGTCGTGCTGATAGTATCCTCAAATCTATCAGAGAAAATACTGCACCAGTTCCTTTAGTAGTGAAAGAAAATCAACAATCTTTAGGTGCTGTAGACTGGGATGTAATTATTTGTGGTGGTACATTAGGGATTTTAATTGGTTGTGCCTTAGCGGTGCGGGGAATGCGGGTGGCGTTGCTGGAAAGGGGGATTTTACAGGGGAGAGAACAGGAGTGGAATATTTCCCGCCAGGAATTAGAGGTATTTGTGGAATTGAACTTGCTGAGTCAGGAAGAATTGGCAAGTGCGATCGCAACACAATACAATCCAGCTAGAGTTAAATTTAAAGATGGTGCAGAGGTTTGGGTAGAAAATGTCTTGAATATTGGTGTAGATCCAGTTTATTTATTAGCTACCCTGAAAACCAAATTTATCGCCTCTGGCGGTGTATTATTAGAAAATACCCCCTTTAGCGATGTAGTAATTCACCCAGATAGGGTAATAGTTAATCATCAATACAAAGCTAAATTATTACTCGATGCAATGGGACATCTTTCTCCCATTACCCAACAAGCACGTCAAGGTAAAAAACCTGATGCCCTGTGTTTAGTAGTAGGAAGTTGCGCTCAAGGTTTTCCAGAAAATAATACTGGCGATTTAATTTTATCATTTACATCTTTACAGCATCAATGTCAATATTTTTGGGAAGCCTTCCCAGCTAGAGATGGTAGAACGACGTATTTATTTACATATCTGGATGCTCATCCCCAACGCTTGAGCTTAGAAGATTTGTTTGGTGAATATCTGCGTTTATTACCAGAATATCAAGGTGTGGAATTACAACAGCTAAAATTTCAACGTGCTTTGTTTGGTTTCTTCCCAAGTTATCGCCAAAGTCCCCTGCAAACCCCTTGGCATCGCATTTTACCAGTAGGAGATAGTAGTGGAAATCAGTCACCTTTAAGTTTTGGTGGTTTTGGTGCAATGGTACGCCACCTTAAACGATTAACAATTGGTATTGATGAGGCATTAAGAACTGAGCAATTGTCTGCAAAAGCGTTGGCGCAATTGCAACCATATCAACCTAATTTGAGTGTAACGTGGTTATTTCAAAAAGCTATGAGTGTTGGTGTGAATCAGACAATTCCAGCAGAGCGAATCAATCAATTACTTTCGGCGGTATTTGAGGAAATGCAGCAGTTAGGAATGCCAGTTTTAAAGCCATTTTTACAAGATATAGTGCAGTTTTCTGCCTTAACTCAAACATTAGTAAAAACTGGTTTAAATCATCCGGGTTTAGTTGCTCAAATAATCCCGCAAGTGGGTTTCATTAACTTGTTAGATTGGTTATTGCATTATAGCAATTTAGGTGTTTACTCTGTCTTATTTGCTGTTAATCCAATATTGGAAGCATGGGTAAAAAATTTACCAACCACACAGCAATATTATTGGCATCGCTTAATTGATAGTTGGAAATATGGTGCGGGGAAAGACTATTTTAATTCGTAATTCGTAATACCCTACGGGAAGCAAGCTACGTAATTCGTAATTATTGGGCATTGGGCATTGGGCATTGGGCAATTCAATTTTGGATTTTGGATTTTAAATTTTGGATTGGATTTCAATCTAAAATCCAAAATCTAAAATCTAAAATTCTTTACCCTTGTCTTCCCCTGCCCCCTGCCCTCTGCCCCCTGCCCCCTATGTGTAGGTTTATTTTGGAGAATTGGTATTAGCTAGACACTCACCCAAATACTACCTTCTTCAATGCGGGTGGCAAATACAGATATTGGTTTTTCTTTGGAAATCATGCCCATTACCTTACCAATACCGGGGGGAAAGGGAGTCCATTCTTTAGGGTTGCCTGTGGATAAGTCAAAAGCACTACGATGAAATGGGCAGACAATTGCACCATCATCTGTAATTTTGCCTTTCTGTAAGGGTAACTTGAGGTGGGGACAGGAATTTTCTACGGCAAAGATTTGATTATTGTGGTGAAGTAACAAGATGTTGCGTTGTTCGACTTTCACCACTTTACGGGCGTTTGGTGGTAGTTCATCTGCGGGAATCACTTTAACCCAGTTCATTGATACCTCTCTTGATCTTTAAAGGATGCAGCCTATTTAAACGTGTGCCTCGGTTGGAAACTCACGTATTGAAATACATCATCTCACAACATCAAGAGACGCTTATCATTACTTGCTCCATCAAAAAATTTTATAGTCATGTATCAAAAAAACTCTTTCCCCTACACCCCTACACCCTCACACCCCTACACCCCTTTCCAGTCAAGAAGACAAAAAGAAAGAGAGATGTAGAATTGTACATCTCTCTAGAGGAATAAACTTTAATTAAGCCTGTGTTTTGTGATGGAATTTGCGCTTGATAGCTATACCCATTCCTAAAGCTGCGATCGCACCTAGGGTAGTGGTAGGTTCAGGAACTTGGGTAAAATTAGCATTGCTGAGGGTTAACTGTGACTCACCAATGCTATCGTCTACATCCACAACACCAACACCGACGCTATAGTCTCCAGCCGCTTGGAACACATAATTAAATGGTGAGTTGCCAGTTAAAGATAAGACTGAGTTATTAATGGTGACAAAAGCGGTGTCACTATCACTAGTTACAAAACTCCAGTCGAAGCTAAAAATATCACCAGCTTTCACACCAGCCAAAGTTGTTTTAATTGCAGAACCTTGGGTAGCACCAAAGAACGAACCCACAGGATCTAAACTTCCCCCAGGGATACCAAGAAAATCTTCTACACTACCGACACTACCGCCAGTCAAGGCTGTATTAAGAGTACCGGAATTGAGAGTAGCTTGAGTTGATGTGAGGTTGACATCACCAACACTATCCCAAGTAGATAAATCTAAACTAGCAGCGTAACTGGGGCTAGCTACTGCCATAGCACTGATACTTAATAGACTGGCGGTGAGAAAGGAATTTTTGACGAAATTGAGCATGGGTTTTTAATGGTTGGTGAATATAAAAAAGATCCAAAATGTAGGGTGCGTCAGTATGAATAACTTCTGGGTATAGTTAGGTTTTCTCAAGCTGACGCACCCTACCAACTGTGTACACACAAATCTTTTAGAGTTAGTCAATACATTGACAATGTCAGGCAATACATTAGAAATGTCAGGCGATACATTAGCAATGTCAGGCGATACATTCACAATGTCATGCAATACATTGGCAATGTCGATGCAGCAACTTGTGTGTACACAGCAGACTTGACGTTAAAACACGAAGTTTTGCGGATTATTCATCGCTGCTGGTGTGACGTTTTCTAAAATTAAGAATGGGCGGAAAATGCCAGGGTTTAGAGAACCATCGCTATCAATTTGCAGGATGGTAGTGTTAGTAGTGCTACCTTGCACTAAACGCACATAACCATCAGCAATGGCATCGCTACCGTTGTAGCCACCAGGGACTAAACTATCTAGTAACTGTTTCAGCACGATTTTGTCGCTACCTACCTCAAAATCAGTGATGGTATGCCCTACTTCTCTCAGGCTGGTGTAGACAAATTCGTCATTACCTGCGCCACTGGTAATGGTTTTGCGCCCAGTACCGCCGACAATGCGATCATTAGCCGCAGTACCGGTAATAGGATCACGGCTGCCAGTACCATTAAAGTTATTGAAATCGTTATCAATGATGGTGATGGTAGCACTAGCGTTAGTACCCAAATCGTATTTACTGCCATCGATAATATTGAGAATGACGGTTTCATTCCCTTCTACTAAGTCATCATCAACAGGGGTGATGGTGATATCAACGGAGGTTTGCCCGGCGGCGATGGTAGCAATACCTGTGAGACTGTCGTAATCGCTACCACTGCTAGCAGTACCTTCAAGGGTGTAGTTAATGGTGATGGACTTGCTAGTATTGCCTACGCGGGAAATGCGGAAGATTCCTGGCTGTCCTTCTTCCGTAGCATTAGCACTAGGAGCAGTGATACTAATTACAGGAGTAGGTAAGTTGAGAGGCTTGTCTAGTTCCAGAATGATAAACTCGTTGTTATCAATCTCTGGGGGACGGCCGATAGAGAAGGGATAGTTATTATCGTTAGCCAGTAGTAAGGTTTTTTCATCCAGCACTACTACAGATTCGATGGTGACGAAGGGGAAGTTAAATTTGGTGCTACCATCGCCATTCACATCTTGAGGATCAGCGATATTGAGTAAATCGCCGATTTCTTCTTTGCTAATAAATCCATTGGCATCTTTTTTCGAGAAGTCAACTTTAAATAGCTTCTTGAATTGCGCGCTTGCACCTTGCCCATTATCACGCTCAATGACTAGAAACTCATTCTCATTAATAACGGTAATATCGCCAATGGCGTGGCTGGGATTTTCTAGGAAGTAGTAGCCGACTAAACCTTGATACTGCTTAGATGCAACATCAAATTTGTAAATTCGTATAGAGTTGGCAGGATCACCTGTGACAGTCCCTTCCAACATGGGATATAGGGTTTGCTTATCCAGGCTGATAGCCATGCCCTCAAAGCCACGGGAGCGAGACAGGTTAGGATTAGATGGTTCTGTGAGAAAATCGGGGTGATCAGGCGATCGCACAAATTCACCCGCTAACAAATCACGGACGCGATCGCCTGTACCTGGGAAGTCTGTGAAGTAGCCATCAACACCTAGCTGAATAAAGTCTCTGTATTCTGCTTCGGCGTTGTTGTAGTCTGCTGCGAGATAACGCCCTTCGTTACGGAAGGTGTAGGCATGGACAAACAAGCCTGCTGCATGGGCATCTTGAATCAAAGTTGTGGGTGCAGTCAGGGTTTTATCAGCATCGTTAACTAAACCGTCGCCGTTAACATCATCTGCTGCTCCGTCACCGTTAGCATCCACACCTTGCACGGATCTAATCATCCGTTTCCAGGGGCCAATCCCATCGGCGTAGGTGGCAATTTCCGCTAAACCTGCGGCTGTGCGTAAGTCTGCATAGGTGCGAGTATCACCACTGACAACAAAATCGTAGGGGCGCACCTCTTGTAATGAGCCATCCAGATTGACATCAAATGCGTCTAGTAACTGCACTAAAGGTAAGTCAACCCCAGCCGCAGGCATAATCACATTATTCAATGCCTTGAGATTGCCTACCTCAAAGGACTGAATAAATATCCGTGATGGGTCAGTAAAATCATTAGCTACGAGAGTATCAATTAACTTTTGAGTAATATCGTAGCCTTGCTGTAAAAAGTAGGTTGGGTGTTTGGTTTCGGGATAGATGCCGATTTTTTTACCTGTATCAAGTTCTACCTGTTTTACTAACTGGATGATTTCCGCTAAGGTGGGAACTTCATACAAATCATTAAAGGATTGATCACGGAAACTAGGCTGGATTCTTGCCCGTAAGGTTTTGATTTCTGCTAGGGTAAAATCTTCCGCAAAGAAACCTTCTTCCGCCACCCCATCGACCATTTTAGTCTTTTTGCGATCGCTAAATTCTGGCAGATCACCAACATTGGTAGTGTTAATTAAGTTGGGTTCATGACGGGCAATTAACACTCCGTCTTTTGTCACTACAATGTCAGGTTCAATGAAGTCAGCACCGCGCTCAATTGCCAACTTGTATGCTTCCAGGGTATGTTCTGGAAGTTCACCACTTGCGCCCCGGTGTCCAATTACCAGTGGTGCTTGACCATTGAGAGTATTGAGATTGGTAATGTTAGGTGTGGAGATGGGTGCAGATAATAACTTACCGGTAGCATCAAAGTGTAGTAAGTAGGGGCCAAATTCATCACCAATCCACAGTGTACCGTCGGCGGCGATTGTCAGGGATTCAATGTCAAAGTCTGCACCAGTTAGCAGTCTGTCAGTAGTATTTTCATTGACAATGGTGAAAGGAATCTTGTTATCTGGGTCAGATAATTGGATAAAATCCAACACATTAACGCTACCATCCCCTTGTTCTGTACCCCGGAAACTGGGATCTAGGCGATAAACCCGCAGCAGGTAATCAGGACTATTAGCCTTACTACCAAAACCGTTGTCAGATAATAACCAGTAGGAATTATCATCAGCAACTTGTACCGCACTAAAGCCTTGAATGGGCTGTTTATCAAAAGGTATATCCCTACCGTTGGTAGTACCTGTAATTGCAGTTCCAGAGGTTGGCCCCTCGGCAAAGCTATCAGCCGGCAGAGATGCAAAACCTTTGAGGGTTAATTTTGACCCATCTAATGTATAAGGTACTTCTAGTAAGCCGAGTTTTAAGGGCAAACTGGGGGAAGCAACGGTGATGCCAATCGTACCATCAGGATTTGTCTGAGTACCAACGATACTAAAATCGTTGTCGTTGACTAAAGCTAGAGTTTTGGAGTCTACTAAAGCCAAGCCTTCGAGTTTGCTAACTCCCGTGTAACCGAGTTCAGCCGCATTGGCAATCAGGCTTTTATTCACAGGCACAATATTCGCCGCCGCTAACTCAGCCACCGTTAACTGTTCAATAGTTTTACCAGGGGGCAGTGTCACCAAGTTAGCAGGATTATTAATATTGGTTGCCCCTGCCAAATCAATCTGGAAAATCAGCTTGTTAGATGTGTTGTCTTCTAAATCATCTCGCTCAACAACGGCGAATTTACCGTTACCTAGAGAGACAGCATCACCGATTTTGTCGGTTCTGGCGTTACCACTACCGGAAATATCTTCTAGGAGATATAAATATTCACCAGTAACCTGTTTGGAAATAACGTCAAATTCCAGAATCCGCAGATTTACAGAATTTCTAGAGGTGGCATCATTACCGACATCGGGGTTATCAATGGCACTTTGAATAAAGGCATATAGTTTATTACCTTCCAGTGCTACCGCTTCAAAGCCCCGATTGTTGCGTCTTTGGGCGTAAACTGCCGGGAATACTGGTGTGCCAAAAAAAGTACCGCCGTTTTGGCTAGAGTCAGTAGCATCACCAAGAGGAATGAAGCGATCGCGCAATACTCCGTTACTATCAAAGTGGTAAATTGCGGGACGATATTCATCTACCATCCATAAATCACCGTTGGGTGCAACGACGATACCCTCTAAATCTGCTCCCAAGGGGTCATTCGGTAGGGGCTGATTATTCAAATCTACAGGATTCTCATCGGTGTAGGCTGTACCGCTAGCACCAGCTTGCAGGTTCGCTAGTCCAGTTAAGGGGGTGACACCATCGGGACGCAATAAGCCTGTTCTCTTGGTGATGGTAATTTCTCCGGTGCTGCGGTTCAATTCAAAGCTAACTACTTCTGGTTGAAACTCTGGCAGGGGGAAAGGTCTGTTACCGTTGACGTTTTCGCCGTTGGGGCCTCTATCGGTGTGGGTGACAAACTTTAAGTTACCGTTAGCAGCAATGCCTTGGAAGTAAAGTCCAGAGAAACCACCCAGGAAAATATCTTCACCAGAGGTAGTTGTCCCTAACTTTGGTAGATCATTAAATTCGTAGACAGTCAGCTTTGGTTGTGCCATTGGAGTCCGGGGATTGTAACTGGTTGTGTCAATTACTAGGGGTTGGGGGAAAGCATGGGCGATGTTTTCCCAAGGAATAAACTTAAAATTGGTGTTGACGTTTTCGAGTTCCCCGTCATCTTCTACAAGTCTGGCGGGATCGTTAGAACCGTCTTGTGTAACAAATAAACCGAAGGGGAAATTTGCTCCGAGGGGGACGTTGACGACATCTGCACCGTCAGATTCCTGGACGCTGTCAATTGAGCCGTTATTCCCAACAGCGAACCTACCTAAATATTCGTTATTACCTTCACGACTGTAGACAGCAAAGGTGTTGTCACCTTGGCTAGATACCAACAAGTAACCTGTACCATCTTTACCGTAGTAAATCGTTAAGCCTTCTACATCGTCGGTGAGATTAGAGCCACCCAAATCTTTGATTTTATCTATTAACTTGCCAGTGTTTTGGCCGTTGGGTTCAGCGTCAAATTTCCAAATCCCCACATTTTCTTGACCGATGTAGAGGTATCCCAATTCTTGGTCTGCAACCATGCCCTCGGTTTGGGGGTCAATGCCTGCATCGGTGGGGATAGTGAACTCTCGCACCCGTTCCGCGCCAATTTTACCGTTACCTTGGTCTATCAGTCGGAATTGCGCTATATCACCCGTTTCCCGACGATTGACAAAGACATAGTAATCATTGCTAACAGGACTACGATATAAAGCCACCCCGTAAGCACTGCGTTCATCGGATGAGTAAGGTGGCTCAAAGGGTGCATTCTGGAACAGAGTCCCGATACTGCTGTCGGTGATGTCTTGGAGATATTCACCGGGGGTAGTAGGGTTGGGGTTAATTTTGAAGAATACCAGCTTATCGTTATTGCGATCGCTCGCCACGGCAATATCGATAGTTTCACCACCCAATTTAAATCCATATTGCAAATCTATGTTGTTGTAACGGATATCTCCAGGGTTAATGGTTTGGAGTAAGTTTCCAGACAAGTCATAAACTCTAACTCCGGCATTTTTAGCTACCGTCAACACCAAGCTGGCTGAGGGGTCGCTAGCATTCACATAAATTGCAGGGTCGTCAGCATCGGCATTGCGCTCAACAACTGGGATGCTAACATCGTCATCATCCAATAAATCGGGGCGAGTTTCTACGGTGGGGGTAACTGTGGGAATTACCTCTGCACTCAAGGTCAGAATTTGGGTAAATTGCGCTGAGTTGAAGTTGTTATCACTCACCAACACAATTGATTGACGACCATCAGCTAATTTGGGGCCGAAGGTAATACCTTCGATGTTATCTGTACCGGTGGGTAAATTCAGGTCATTTAAATTCAATACCAGGCGTTTACTAGCAGGTCTGAGGGCTGCTAATTCGGCTTCATTCAGGTTCGCTAGAGAGTCAATGGTGCTGATATCCGTTGCACCTTGCAAAGACACCTCATAAATTTTGATGGTATTACCCACCCCTTGAGCAAAGGAGCGTTCGACAGCGAGGAGAGTACCTCGGTTATCAATTGCTAATAAATCAACTAAGCCGTTATCTGCAAAGCCTGTAGAGGGGTTAGGAACATCTGCGATCGCATCGGTAATATATAAATATTCTTTTTCTGGTTGACCGCTAACTAAGTTGTATTGCAGAATGCGGGAAGAACTACCACTAGTTAAAGAGGCTCGTTCCCCATCTTGTAAGAGGGCGTTTTCGGTGGCGGTGTAGAGGATTTTTTGGTCAGGGGAGATAGTCAGACTTTCAAAGGCTAGGTTATTTCTTACCCCTGATGTTTGAGTATCACCTGTATCAATAACACTATTACCGTTGGTATCTTCTACAATGGGGGAAAACTTCGCAGGTACGGGTAACGAGCGCAATTCTTGACCCGTAGCTAAGTCAAATTCTTTAATCCAGGGATTGCTAACACGACCAGCGTTAATATTGGCTTCCCCTTCTGAAGAGATAAACACCGTGCCATTTTTGGTTAAAGCGATACCTTCCGGGTCAAGGCTGAAGATGGGAAAAGTATTACCGTTGGAGTCTTTGAGGGTGGTGACATTGGTAAATTCTACATCGCCATTGTCTGTGAAGGTATAAAAACGGGCTGGGGCGATTTGAGAGCGATCGTCAGAAATCGCATAATAAACATTATTAGTAGCATCATAGGTGACACCAGATAACCCTCCTACCTGAGTCGGTACACCATCTACAGTCCCGGCTGCACCTCCAGGAATCAACCCTGTAGGAAAGGTGGTTTGTTCGACAAATTCCGCATCAGGAACGGTTTTTCCGGCTGGTGTTGCCCCTACTTCTACATCTACCCACACCAAACGATGGTCGGAACTAGGAAAGGGGAAAGTTCCTACAGGAGCAAATTCTGGGTTGGTATTTACAGGCCAAAATACGGCTGAGTTAGTAATTTGTAAATCTGTAGACGGTAGAACATAATCACTCCGTAAATTTCCCGGACTTCCATCAGCAAAATCTGCTGTGTCAAAGTAGGGATTACCTCGATGATTCGCGTTTGCACCACCTTGTAAAGCCGCTTGCTGGGCTGCGCCGGGACTGCTGGGGATGAAGTTGGTGTTAATATTGGGGTTTTGTAATAGTTGCCCAATCGCATTGTCAAAACTATCACCATCATAGGGGTCAGCATTTTGATCCCCCATAATCACAAAACTTGACCCAGATTTTAAACCGCCTGTATTACCTGCATCATCATAGATATAATTACCTTGATAGGCGGTGATATAGTCTGCCCAAAAACGAATCTCGTCGTGGTTGCGTTTACCGTTGCGGTCTTCTGCACCATCAAATACTGGGGGTGTAGGATGACTGGCCAATACATGAATTGTTTCACCATTGACTAGGATGGGTACATCCCAGTGACTTTTGGAAGATAATCGCAAAATGGCTTGTTCTTCTGGAGAATACCAAGGAGTATCTGAGCCAGGAGTTTTAATTGTAGGTAATAAAGAATCAGGCATATCCTTCCATAAGAAATTCTGGAAGGTGCGTATATTTGCAGTGTCAATGGGATATTTAGATAACAGCAACATCCCAAACTGTCCGGGAAAATTGCCAAAGCCAAAGGCATCATTCCCGCCGCCAACTGAGCCATCGTTATCTAAATCAAACCCGGATGGTATACCCGTGTTAGAAGGTGCAATATAAACGTAGGCATACTCAACAGGAGTTGCACCATTTTGACTAACACTGAGGTAATTTTGTTGGAATAGTTCAACAGGTTCGAGTGGATTACTAGCAACATAATCAAATTCATTAATCAGCAATACATCTGGGTTATTACGCTGAATAATTTCCGCTACAGCCTGAGCTTGAGCATTGTTAGGCGTAGATAAATCAGTGACTAACTGCCCTTCGCTATTACGGTTGAGAGAAGCGTTGAACTGAGAAACGCGGATTGTAGTGTTAGTCGTCATAATATTAATTAAAAATTCCCACTTTAGAGAGCTTTTTGCCGTATGGAGTTTAATTTTTCATCTATGGCTCGATTGTGAAGAACAGGCATGAGTGCAGCAAAGATTGATAGTTAATTGCTGGATATCTGCATTAATTTAGTGTCAAGCTACAATTTACGTAGGAACACTCACACAGAAAATTAAGGCGATCGCTAAAAAGCAGCGATATACCTTAATTCAGTGTTTATTCGGATTACTAAATTTCAAACTATCCCAGCTAGATTAAGGAATTACTAGCAAACGGTTAAGTAATTCGTAATTAACGTCTAATGTGAATTAAAATCTTGCGAATAACCAGATATTTGTAGGGGCGGGTTCACCGAGATCAAAAGTTAATCATGAATAATGTTTGTTAACCCGCCCCTACTATTGATTGGATAGGCGGTTTTCCTAATTCACATCAAGCGTAATTCCTAATTCCTAATGGGCTACGCTCTGAGCGCAGCTATGCCGCAGGCTTTAGGTAATGGGCTGCGCCCCGCTACGCTAACGTGATTAAGAATTGTGATTTTGGATATTTTTGGGGTGATTTTATGCTTTAAAAACAATATCCCCAACTTCTTTAAGAAGTCGGGGATCTGGCGATAGTGAATAATTTTTCTGTGCTTTCGTAGGTTGGATATGTTGCTTAATTTTGGAGAATTGCTGTAGGGGACATCCAAATAAAAAAACATCCAAAATGTAGGGTGCGTCAGTTTAATAAAACCTAACTATACCAAGAATTTATACTGACGCACCCCACCCACTACGTTTGCAAAGCTCCCCTGCTCCCTGCCCCCTGCCCCCTGCTGGTGTTTTAGCTCAGTCTGAGCGTACATTCTAAAATTAATTTTTGATTTACCAAAGAGTAGGGCTGAATTTCTAAGGCGCGTCTAAAAGCTTTGATAGCTTTACTGTATTTTCCTAGAGCGGCATAACATAAACCCATGCCATGTAGCGCGCCGAAATGTACGGAGTTAATTTGCATCACCATCTGACAGTCGCCTAGGGATTTACGATAATCACCTATACTGTAGTAGAGAAAAGCACGACGATTCCAAGCCTCGGCAAAGTCAGGTTGTTCTTTGATGAGTTCGGTAAGAATTTTTTCGGCTTCAGTAGTTTCCCCAGCATCAAGCAATTTTTGACTTTGATCGATTTTTTCCAGCCCGTAAACTCCCTTTTGCTGAAACCAAATACGCCAGAGTTTCTTTGTTGCTTGATCCCGGACTAAAGCATCAGGATTTTTTAAATCTTCAAGTAAAGAGCTAATTGATAAAGAATCCATGAATTTGAACTTGGCAATTTTCAGTAATTGTCTCCTTGTATCAAGGTATCAAGTTTCGTATAAGTTTGCTGCTTTGATTTTTAAATTCATCTTAAAAATTCCCCTGACAAAATTTTTGATTCAGCAATTTGCGTGAATTTTAATGTAGCAAAAAACACTGTTATCTTGTACTTAAGTATATAAACTGATCCGCAATTAGTCAGGACAATATCAAAACTTTGAAAAACACAAACCCATTATCGCTATTTAATAAAGATTCAGTAAATAATAGTTCATCAAAAAATTACAAACTCCGTATTCTTGCTTTTGGCAGTACTTACACCAATTCTCTAAAATTCAGCAACAGATGCAAACCCCAAATTCTTAATCAGTACCCCTAAGAAATAAGACAGGGGGCAAGGGGCAGGGGGCAGGGGCAGGGCGAAATAAGATATTACGAATTGATATCATGGGGAGGCTTCGATTTACGGGCTAATCCGAGTAATGCGACTAAGGCGATCGCATATGCTAACATGATTAAAAACTGATAAAGAATATTTCCACCCAAGGCTTGAATAGGTAACTGTAAAGCTTCCGTGCCGCCAAATAACAAGCAAGCCAAGGTACTGCCAATAGGATGCCATCTACCAAAAATTAAAGCAGCGATCGCAATAAATCCTCTACCAGCACCATCCCTTCTGTAAAGAATTTTATTGGTGTCATGAAATCAAGGCTCAAAAGTTCTAGGACATTGTGTCTATTGACATTAATAATTAATTAGAATTATTCTCATTCTTACTTAGGGAGGATTCCACCTAATACATTCTCAGTTCATCAAGTAAAATCACTTGTTGCCACAATATATTAATCACCCTGTAGTAATCAAGAAAATTTCATGAAACTCAAGCAGCGACAGCAAACAATTCTCAGGAGTTTTAACGCTGCTTCTAGAAATGAAGCACGGGTAGTTTTAGCCACTTTATTTTTAGTGATTCTTCTAGTGTTAGCAGTTGGATTTTCCTTATCCTTTGGTGCTGTCGCCATGACTCCTGAACAATTATGGCAAGCTATTTGGCGACAGGGAGAATCACTTTATCAAACTATACTTTGGGATTTGCGCTTACCGAGAACTGTAGCGGCTATTTTGGTGGGTGCGGCCTTGGGTATGGCTGGTTCACTACTCCAAGGAATGTTACGCAACGGACTAGCTGATCCGTTTTTATTGGGTATTTCTGCGGGGGCTGGTTTAGTCGCCATTGCCATGTTCAGTTTAGGGGTATTTATTGCTTGGATTCCCTTAGCGGCTTGGGTAGGGGGTGTACTAACAACAGTGGTTGTGTATTTTTTAGCGAGAACTGGGGATGGTGTTGCCGTTGAAAGGTTAATTTTAGGTGGCGTGGCAGTAAGCGCGATGTTTGGGGCGATACAATCTGTATTGCTACTGTTAGCAGAGGATGGACGCATCCAAGCTGCCCTCAATTGGCTTATCGGTAGTTTAAATGGGCGGGGATGGGCAGAAGTAACTACAGCCGGCTCTTATATTAGTGTGGCATTAGTATTGGGATGTTTGTTAGCGCGATCTGTGAATCTACTGAATTTAGGGGATGAATTAGCCGTAAGTTTGGGAGTTTCACTAACGCGATCGCGCATTTTTATCGGTGGAATTGCTACACTATTAGCCGCAGGTGCTGTCAGCATTGGTGGCTTAATTGGTTTTGTTGGTTTAATCGTACCCCACGGTATCCGCCTCCTCGTAGGAACAGACTACCGCGCCGTCTTACCACTCAGCGCATTAGGAGGAGCAGTAGTCATGACTATTGCAGACTTACTATCTCGCCTAGGTGCTGTAGAACTTCCTGTAGGTTCAGTTACTGCCTTATTAGGTTCACCCCTATTTATTTGGTTACTTTATCGCCGTAAAACCGGAATTTAAATCCATATAATTACCAACTACAAATTACGTAGCTTGCTTCTCGCTTTGCGAGTATTACGAATTACGTTAGCGGAGCGGGGCGTTAGCCCATTACGAATTATCACCATGCCCTTAGAAACACAAAACCTCACTGGTGGATATACAACCAAAACAGTAGTTAAAAACATATCTTTAGCTATTGAAAAAGGAGAATGGTTGAGTTTAGTAGGTGCGAATGGTTCTGGCAAATCTACACTGCTAAAACTCATGAGTCGTCTACTAATTCCCCAAACAGGAATTGTCTTATTAGATGGTAAAGCCATTCATACTCAACCCGCTACAGTTGTCGCCCAAAAATTAGCTTTATTACCCCAACAACAAGCGATTCCCCCAGGGTTAACAGTCCGCCAATTGGTATCATTAGGACGCACCCCTCACCAACCTTGGTGGCAATGGGATTTAAATGCACAAGATAGAGAAAAAGTTACAGAAGCCTTGCATTTAACCCAAATGGAAACTTATCAAGAACGTCTTGTAGAACAACTTTCTGGAGGTGAGAGACAAAGAGCGTTTTTAGCCCTAGCTTTAGCACAAAATCCCCAAGTTTTATTATTAGATGAACCCACAACTTATTTAGATATTCGCTATCAGCTAGAATTATTAGAACTATTGCAACAACTCAACCAAATATCTGGCATAACTATTCTCACAGTTTTACATGAAATCAATTTAGCTGCCAGGTATAGTTCTCGCATCGCCTTACTATATCAAGGTAATATCTTTGCTTTAGGCGAACCAGAAATTGTCCTCACCCCAGAAAATTTAGCGGAAGTTTTAGGCGTAGAAGTAGCCATCTTAAAGACTCCTGTAGGATTGCAAATTTGTCCTATAGTACCAATTCATCACTCAAGTCAATAATCAATCTAATGTCTAACTAATTATAAATGTAATCTATCAAGATTTTTATGATAATGATTATCGTAATCATGATATAATTAATACCGACAAAAATAAAGCATAAAAATTTAGCAATGCTCAATTAAAAATGTCTCTTTAAAAATTACGCTTATCGAGTTCATCTTGAATTTTGAATTGATTCAGGTAGGGGATACGAAAAGCGTTGTAAATTTTCCTCGTGTTTTATTCCCGTTGTGTGATGCTACGAAAGTATTTGAACGTAGTCATGAAACTGATAGCGTCACGCACCAAGCATAAATTGTGACATTTCCCTAAGTCATAATTCCTAATTTTCCATAATAAATTCTTTTGTCCATCAGTTAATACTAATGGCGCAATTTTCCTGCGTCTCTATTTGTTGTGTGAGGATATTTAATGAACAAGTTAACAGCTATTTTCAGTTATTACTTATTAACAACATCTTTTACCATAGCCATTCCTCTAGTTGCATTAGGAACTGAAACACCAACAAATAATCTTCCAATTAATCTGACACAAAATATTAATACCATTGAAATAAATGCCATTCAGCTTGAGGAAACTGAGCAAGGAATTACTCTCATACTAGAAACTACGAATGGGCAAATTCCTGAAGGCGAAATTATTGAAAGTAATACCGATGTAGTAATTAAACTAACAAACATCAAACTGAATCTCAGTGATAGTCAGAATTTTATCAAAGATAATCCCATTCAGGGAATAAACTCTCTCAGTATTACTCAAAACTCTCCTACAGAAGTAGAAATCAAAATTGTAGGAGATGGAACATTACCCAATGTTGAAGAGTTAGAAACTGAACAAGGACTAGTATTTAATATCATTCCCATACCAAACACCGTAGCAACAGACAATGATACCTCTGAAAACACCATAGAATTGAGTGTTGTGGGAACTCGTAATCCTAATGAAACAGCACCAGCAAATATAACTATTATTAATAGAGAAGAAATAGAAAAACAACAAGCGCGAGATGTTAGAGACTTATTACGTTATGAACCAGGAATTTCTGTACCTTATGACAGTCGTGGTGGTTTACAAGGAATCAATTTACGAGGTTTGAGTGGAAACAGAGTTAATCTGCAAATAGACGGTATTCGTCTACCTTACGAATATAACTATGGTGCAACTCGTCTTGGTAGAGACTTTGTAGATATTGAAACTTTAAATGCTTTAGAAATATTTCGGGGAAATAATTCCGCAGTTTTAGGCAGTGATGCTTTAGGTGGAACAGTTAATTTTGCAACCGCTAGAACCAGCAATTTATTAGATACTCTTGACAAAGACAGTTACACCAGTTTTCGGACTCAATATAGTAGCAAAGATAGTGGATTTGTGGGGACATTTACCCAAGCCAACCGTTGGGATAATATAGATACTTTATTCATCTATAGCAGACGGGATAGTGGTTCATTAGACGTAGCTGGGGGAAATAGCATTTACCAAGATGAGCAAGATAGAACCCGCAATAACTTTCTCGGAAAAATTACTTATAACCTGAATCAGCAGAGTTTTCTAGAGTTCACTGGAGAATATTTTAACAACATAACTGATAGTAAATTCTCCACTGCTAACTTACCAGGAATGATTTTTGAAGCTACAACTCAAGACTTACAAGAAGAAGTGACAACAAGCCGCCAAAGATTTAGTCTTGAATATCAATATGATCATCCTAATAATAAATCATGGTTGCAGTTTGCCCGCGCTCATCTTTATTATCAAAACTCACTGACAGAAGAAGATAGTAATAGGAGTGTTCGCGCTGCTGGAACTCTCAGAACAGAAGCAGCAGAAAAGGATTTAACTGATAGAATTTTCGGATTAAATTTACAACTCCGCAGTGACTTCAATTTAGGAAATACTAAAAATCGCTTGACTTCTGGTTTTGATATTTCTAACACTTACAACGAGCGCAATTACTTTAACTATATAACAACTACTGGTAGAAGAGTAAATGCACCTACATTCCCCCAAAAAGACTTTCCTGATAGCGATACTTTCCGCTTTGGTGCTTACTTACAAAATGAAATCGCCTTTGGTGACGGTAAATTCAAATTGATTCCGGGGTTGCGCTTTGATATTTATAATTTAACTACAGCCAATAACCCTGAGTTTATACAAAAACAACAAGGGATAGACGCAGTGAATTATTCAACATCTGCAATTTCTCCCAGCTTAGGAATTGTCTATGAAGCATCCCCAAGCCTAACATTATTTAGTCGCTACTCTCGTGGGTTTCGTCCCCCACTGTATAGTGAACTAAATTTTGCTTTCCGTGCGGATATTCCTTTTCGACCACATAAAGGTATTTCTAATCCCAATTTACAAGCGGAAACTAGCAATAATTTTGAGTTGGGTTTACGTAGTCGTTCTCAACAGTTTGATTTTGATATTACTGGCTTCTACAATCGCTATAGTGATTTTATTGTACCATCTGCATTTGTTGGTTTTGACCCCAATGATTTTGGGACATTTAGAACGGCTGGAGTAGCAATTCCCTTCCAGATTTTCCAAGCTCAGAATATCCCAGATGCCGAGATTTATGGGTTGGAAATTAAAACTACTTACCGCTTTAGTAAAGAACCAGGCGGTTTTAGTTTAAAGGGTGCTTTAGGATGGCAACTTGGTAATAACTTAACGGAAAATATACCTTTAACAACCATAAATCCTTTACAAGTAGTACTTGGTTTAGGATATCAATCTCCCAATGATAGATGGGGTGCAGAATTAATTGGCACATTTGTTGCTAAGTCAAGAGAACAAGCATTAGTTGATGACCAAACTAGTGTACGAAATGGTGGTCAACCCACTAGAAAAATTGATTTTTACGAACCAGATGCTTACACTTTAGTTGATTTTGTTGGTTACTACAATATTAATCGTAATTTCACCTTAACGGCTGGTGTTTATAACATATTTGATACTGAATATTATCAGTATTCTGATGTCCGCACCATTAATAGAAACGCTGCTGCTTTTGAAGCACAACGGGGGCGTTATGCTCAACCAGGAATAAATTTTGCTGTTGGTTTAACTTGGCGATTTTGATTGATTTTTATTATCTTAAGAGGTGTGTAATGAATAGACATTTTATAGCTGTGATGATAGCTTGTTTACTCGCTGTTAATCTAGTGGGTTGCGCCAGCGAGCAAAACAAAAATACAGCGACAAATTCAGATCAAAATATTAATAAAACCTTAGAAAAACCAAAGCAGTTAGCAACGAGGGTAGTAGCACTAACACCTTTAGCCGCCGATTTAATTTATAACTTGGATAAAAGCAAATTATTAGGTGTTCCATCTGGAAGATACACGGATGTAGTAGCAAAAGAGAAATTTGCTAAATTACCCAGAATTGGTGGTAGAGGTAATATTAACTTAGAAAAAATTGTGGCTTTAAAACCAGATTTAGTTATTGGTTCAGAAACATTTCAAAGTCAAGCTTTAAATAGACTTAAAGAATTAGGAATTAATACAGTTTCTCATGAAACCAGAAGTTGGGAAGACCTCAAAAGTCTTACAAAAGATTTAGCTGCACGTATTGGGGCTGATCCTCAATCTATTTTAGATAAATACGCAACTTTCATCTCTGAAATTCCCCAAAATGGTAAATCTGTTTTAGTGCTAGTTAGTATTCAGCCTACATTATCCCCGAATAGGAATAGTTGGTCAGGAGATTTACTCGAAAAATTTAATTACAAAAACCTCACAGCAGATTTTCAATCTAATACCCGCTTTCAGGGTTATTTAACTCTTTCTCAAGAGCAAATATTAGCTACAAATCCTGATAAGATATTTATTATGGAATCTGATACTGTCAATCCAGATGATTTTAAAAAATTACCATTTTGGAATCAACTCAATGCTAGTAAAAATAGTCAAGTGTATATTTTTCACCATGATGGTTTAATTAGTCCTACAAGTATTAATACTGTTAAAGAAGTGACTAATAAATTACGCCAAGCTGCCTTTTAAATCAATTATTTATAGAGACGCTACCTGTCACGTCTCTATACTTGTTCTTCTCAAATTAATACAGCAACCAATTCCCCCTAGACTAAAATTCGTCCAATTAGTATGATTGAGTCGCTTCACAAAGTTATAGTTCGTGGATTTAGGCAAAGTTACAGCACTTTCCGGTGTAATGAGGTACACTATTGGCGGGCAAGATGCCCACCCCACAAGGGTTTCATTATTATGATTTGTACCTCATAGCAATGAAATCTGCTGTAACACTAACTTTTCACTCTTAATTATTAAACTTTAGCTACTGCGTTAGATTTTGGTAAGTTAACTTGCAATTTTTTAAACATTGCTTCTCTAGCTTGCATTGCTAAAGTATCTTCTAAAGGCTGTAAAGTGATTGGTTGCTGATACTTTAATCGCAGTGCTGTTTGAATTAACCAGTCAGCCACAAAGGGATTTTTTGGTAATAATGGCCCATGAGAATATGTGGCTATAGCATTTTGATAAAATGCGCCTTCTGTGCCATCTTCGCCATTATTTCCTAAGCCATAAACGACTTTTCCTAAAGCTTCGACTTTACCTAATTTAGTGCGTCCGCCGTGATTTTCAAAACCTACTAAATAGGGTTTAGTTCCTGTCATTTCTTCTAAATCTTTGGCGAGTCGGCTGGCTGTTACTTCTATAACTAAATTACCGATACAACGTTTGGTATTTTCGCCAGGATGAACAGAAACTAAATCGAGGATGCCTAAACCTTCTATACGTTGCCCAATTCCGGGTTCGTAATAGTGTCCTAAAAGTTGGGGTGAACCGCAAGTAAAAACCCCTGGTGTACCGTTTTCGATTTTCTCGCGGATAGCTTCGGCTTTTGCGCCTTGCAAGTCACGCATCACAATTTCTTGTTGTCTATCTTGCGCGCCACCACCTACTATCACATCTACAGATTTAATATCATCTGCTGTGGCGTTTTGGTCGAGAGGTAATACTTTAACACTATATCCCCGCCATTGGGCGCGACGCTCTATAGTAATCACATTACCGCGATCGCCATAGGTACTCATTAATGTAGGATATAACCAACCGATTGTTAATTCTAATTTTTGGGTGTTCATTGTTTTAAGTAATAAGGAATAGGGGAAACTATAGGCTGTGTGACAATTTTCTTTTAAACCTAACCCCCAACCCCTTCCCTACAAGGGAAGGGGAGCAGGAATCAAAGTAGAGACGTTGCATGCAACGTCTCTACAGTTGCAGGCGAGGGGTTATCGCGTGACTATTGCCCCATTTAAAGGATTTTCCTGCCTGTGAGAACTTCTCGCACTTCTAGCATGGCTGAGTAGGTGGGGAGAATGTGCAGGGTTTCATTCGGGGGTGTGTGTTCTAAGGCTGTGGCGATCGCTTGCTTTAAGTCTTCTTCAACAATTAAAGTTATATTACTTTGGGGCGTTTTTTCGCTGTAACGCAGACGTAAAGCCATATCATAGACGCGATCGCCACTCACTATTAATGTACCGCCACGCTCTACTAGTTTTTCTGTGTCTACATCCCAAATCCAGGATACATCTGTACCGTCGGGGGTGCGATCGTTTAATACCATTAATGTAGTCTTATCGCTGCTTTGGGTGACGACGCGAATTGTTTCATTTGTACCGACGGGATTTTTGGATAATAAAATTCTGACACGTTTACCATCAATTACTAAATCTTCCGCACGTCCAAACGCAGCTTGAAAGTTATTAATAGTATTGCGAATTGTATTTTCATCTACCCCTAATTCTTTAGCGGCAGTCGCAGCAGCTAAGGTATTGTATTTGTTATATAAACCGACTAAAATTTGTTGCCATTCGCTACTAACTAAGGCTGGTTCACTCTTAGTAAATCCGCAACTAGGACAAGTGAAATCGCCTAAATGAGATAAATACACACCTTGATAATCTAGAGAATGTCCGCATTTGGGACAATATATAGAATCAACGGCATGGGGAATGGCTTCTAAATAATGTTCTGGTTCATTTAAGCCAAAAAATAAGACTTTTTGAGGTAACTGTTGACCGAGATGGGATAAAGTGGGGTCATCAGCATTAGGAATAACAACTGTTTCCGGTGGCAGAGTCGAGATTACTTTTGTCCAGCGTTTACTAATAGTATCAACTTCGCCATATCTATCAAGTTGATCTCGGAATAAATTCAAACATAAAATAGCTTTTGGTTGGAGTGGCGTTAATACCTTGGGGACAATATTCTCATCCACTTCCAGAATTGCATAATCAACATCCAGCGTTCCCACCAAATTAGTACTTTCAAGGAAAGCCGTCATCAAACCATTTTCTAAGTTTGCCCCCGTGGAGTTATGACAAACACGGAAACCTTTGTTTTCTAATATCGTGCGTAACAGCAGAGCCGTAGTAGTTTTACCATTAGTCCCAGCAATGATAATCACGCCATTTTTAACTTGCTGGCTCAACAATTGTAACAGTCGCGGTTCAATACGCCTAGCGATCGCCCCTGGTAATACACTAGCAGCACCCAGCCGCAGCGATCGCACCCCAAAGGTGACACTTTTCGCCACCAACACCGCACAACCTAAACGCATTCTATCTATAAGTTTTATCTTATTACCCACATTTATAACCCTAAATCTCTAGTTAATAGTAAATGGGAATTGGGCATTGGGCTAATCAATTCAAAATTCAAAATTCAAAATTCAAAATTAAAGAATTGTTCTCCCCCTGCCCCCTGCCCCTACACCCCTACACCCCTACACCCCTACACCCCTTCAATACCCATTCCCCACAGATCCCCCTAGGCGTTATCTTAAAAAGTAGTAGACGGGCGTAATTATATAATCCAGCCCTGGTTGCCTAATTCAGCACACCTAACGATAAATAGTAGCTTGCAAGGTGCTTTTTGATGATTAGTATCAAGTTTCCTGTTTTACATAAAAAAATTGCTGACTGGCGGCGGTTGGTTTCCAAATGTCTGTCATTGCTAATTTGTTTATTCATTGTCGGTATACAGCCAGCTTGGGCAGGTATCAATGATGATAATTATGATGGCAATATGTTTGTAGTGTATGCGGGTAATGGTTCGTTAGTACCTCCCAGACAAACCCTCGCCCAGTCTTTAGCCGAACATAAACCCACAGTGTTAGCTTTTTATCTGGATGATAGCCGTGACTGTAAGGAATATGCGATCGTTATTTCACGCATACAAGAATTTTACGGTCAAGCGGCTGAAATCATGCCAATTAGCTTAGACACCATCCCCAGCAAAAACAGCTATGAACCCACCGAACCAGGATATTACTACACTGGAGGTGTACCGCAAGTTGTAGTTTTTAATCAGTCAGGTGAGGTAGTTTTAAATAAACAAGGTCAAGTACCCTTTGAAGAGATAGATGATAGACTACGGGAAGTGTTTGATTTATTGCCACGTACCGAATCAGTACAATTAAAGCGGCGATCGTTCAATGAGTTCAGTAGTGAGTTAGCTAAATAACAGTGAGGGTAGACCAAAATGGTCTGCCCTGAATTTTAGTACGATTTGTTACTGTATTTTTCATCCTATAAAAGCTAATGTTGAATTTAGTCCATAGTCAATCAATTTTAGGTTTTAGATTTTAGATTGACTGATAGCTAATGACCAATGACTAGTAGAGTGGTTGCTGATGTCAAAGGTTTATACTACTGATGAGCTAATTGAAATTTTGGCAGCTGAACGCCAAGCTTGCCTGAAAGGAGAACGTCTAAAATTAGAAGTTAATGTCTCTGGTAATCCTGTAATTGATCAATTTATCAGAACAGAAGGACTGCAAAAATTCACAGCCTATCAAGATTTTAAAGCAGCCATTCACACTTATCAGCAAGAATATCAAGTTTCTGGGATTGTTTGGCGTGAGATGACAGTCAAAGGTAAAACCTTACGTTACCCAGAAGTAGATACTCAATTAATTGCCCTAGCTAGTGATTTAGAAGTCATCAAAGCAGCGAAAAATTCTATATTGAATTTTTGGTATGAAGTCACTGCACAGATGGATTTGTATTTAAGTTTTAACAACAGTAAACAATACCAAAAAATCACTGTAGCTGATGTAGAAAGAATTACCAAAATTACTGAATGGGCTAGTTTATGGAAATGGGAAAACCCGAATTTTTTAGAAATGATTTTACAGATGGGATGGGGTAAACCAGAAGAAGCCAGTTATAAACGTGGTAGGCCAAAATCAGGTAGTGAATTTATTCATGCTGTCAACCCTGGTAATCAGCCAATTGGGTAAATACTTTAGATGTAGGGTGTGTTAGGCGTAAGCCGTAACGCACCGCAAGCTTTGGTTTGAAGCCAGGAAAATTTACACCAATGTTTATGTTAAGTTGCTGTTATTATAGTGATTCCCAGTTAAGTGAAGTACAGATAATTTTTTGAAACGCATACCGCCAAGGGCGGAACCCGCAGGGTAGGTACGCAAAGTAAAACGCAGAGGTACGCAAAGATTTGTACTTCAGCAAACTAGGAAACGCTATTAATAGTCGGTTGCACTGCGCTTACCCCAATCTAACATATGCTAAAAATACTGCAAAAATGCCTAACTTTCTTCATTAAATAGATATTTAGGCATTAGTTGCCGCATTTTGTAAAGTTGTCTCAGATATTTTTCAATATCAGAGGGATCTAATCGACCTTTAGTTTTGTATAAAATAGCAAGATTGTCGTTGATTTCAAAATTAGTATCCACATGATTTAATAGGTATTCTATCATTTCCGGGTTGCAAAAACTGGATGCAAATTTTTTATCATCGGAACTAACAGTAAATAATCTAGTAAATTCTAATGAACCAAATTCGATATCCTTAAAGCCAAGTTCAAAAGCAATTCTGCAAAAAAAGCCTTTGGGATATATTAATAATTTAGGAAAATTACGCTCAACTTTAATAATAACTACTCCAATATAATGATCAGTATATGTTGTACTTTGACTATATTTCCCTGTTGTATGTGTACTTTGAGTCCGATAATGAAAATTGAAAGCTTCTAATGGATAATTATTCCATGTACCTCTAACAACATCTATTACATAAAGATTTCCGTGTTTAATTGTGGAAGTGTTATCTAATTCGACTGAGGCCTTTGACAGGGGCGATAAATTTGCTGATTATCAAGCCTTAGAAAGTTTACAAGAGTATGTTTTAATTAATACTAAGCGTCAACGGGTGGAGTGTTTCCGACGGGATGAACAAGGTTTGTGGATTTTGCAATCTTACACACCAGCACAAGAATCATTTTGTCTTAATAGTGTTAATTTTGAGGAGACAATGGCAGCATTATATGAAGATGTAGCGTTTGAAAGTTAACCTGTTCTTAAAAAAGTGAGATATGCTTGCTCATTATTTAGTAAACTGAATAACTATTAATGACTGCACAGCTTCCTGACTTGGGAAGCATAGAAAGCAGCAGGAATATTGATTAAACAAAAGTTATGCCGCTTATAGTTCAGAAATTCGGTGGTACATCTGTCGGTTCAGTCGAACGCATCCAAGCTGTTGCCCAGCGTGTTCATAAAACTGTCAAAGCTGGAAATTCTTTGGTAGTGGTGGTTTCGGCAATGGGAAAAACCACCGATGGACTTGTTAAGCTAGCCAATGAAATTTCTACCAACCCCAGCCGCCGGGAAATGGATATGCTTCTATCTACAGGGGAGCAAGTTACGATTGCTTTGTTGAGTATGGCGTTGCAGGAAATTGGACAACCAGCAATTTCTATGACTGGCGCGCAGGTAGGAATTGTTACTGAAGCAGAACACACCCGCGCCCGGATTTTGCAGATTGAAACAGAACGGGTGATGCGTCACCTTAATGATGGTAAAGTTGTTGTTGTCGCTGGATTTCAAGGGATTTCTAGCAACGGTGAGTTAGAAATTACGACTTTAGGGCGTGGTGGTTCTGATACATCGGCGGTAGCTTTAGCCGCCGCCTTACAAGCTAACTTTTGTGAAATTTATACCGACGTACCAGGGATATTAACTACAGACCCCCGCCTAGTTCCCCAAGCCCAGTTAATGGATGAAATCACCTGCAATGAAATGCTAGAACTGGCGAGTTTAGGGGCGAAAGTATTACATCCCCGTGCGGTGGAAATTGCCCGTAATTACTGTGTACCTTTAGTAGTCAGGTCAAGTTGGACTGATGATCCGGGAACATGGGTAACAACTCCTCAACATCAAGAGCGATCGCTAATTAATTTAGAAATTGCTCGTCCTGTAGATGCGGTAGAATTTGACACCAATCAAGCCAGGGTAGCACTGTTACGTGTACCAGATAAACCAGGGGTGGCAGCTAAGTTATTTGGGGAGATTTCCCGGCAAAAAGTAGACGTAGATTTAATTATTCAATCAATTCATGAAGGTAATACTAATGACATTGCCTTTACAGTAACTACACCCATACTCAAACGCGCCGAAGCTGTCGCCTCCGCCATTGCCCCAGCCTTAAGAAATCCATCTCACCCCAACACTGATGAAGCTGAGGTAATAGTAGAACAAGATATAGCTAAAGTTAGTATTGCTGGTGCAGGGATGATCGGCCGCCCTGGAGTAGCCGCCAAAATGTTTGCCACCTTAGCTGAAGTTGGGGTAAACATCCAAATGATTTCCACTAGCGAAGTCAAAGTTAGCTGTGTAATTGATGCCAGGGATGGCGATCGCGCCGTGGCCGCATTATGTCAAGCTTTTGAAATAGTAGCCTCCCCAACTCCCCCAGTTTCCCTTGCTGCTGCCACTACCCATCCCCCCGTGCGCGGTGTCGCCCTAGACTTAAACCAAACCCGTCTAGCCATTCGCCAAGTCCCCGATCGTCCGGGAATGTCTGCTAAAATCTTTGGAATCTTAGCACAGCACAACATCAGCGTAGACATGATTATTCAATCTCAACGCTGTCGCATCATTGATGGTGTAGCCACAAGAGACATAGCTTTTACAGTCCCCCGCATGGATGGAGAAATTGCCCAAAAATTGCTCACAGAAGCCGCCACAGCATCGGGATGGGGTGATGTAATTTTAGATAATGCGATCGCTAAAGTTAGTATCGTCGGTGCAGGCATGGTAGGACAACCAGGTGTAGCCGCCAAAATGTTTGATGCCTTAGCCCAACACCAAATTAATATTCAAATGATTGCCACCTCAGAGATTAAAATTAGCTGTGTTGTAGCCCAAGAACAAGGCGTACAAGCTTTGCAAGTCATACACTCCGCCTTTAATTTAGCTGGCAGCGAAAAATTTGTTGTTCCGGCTTAGAAAGGGGCAGGGAGCGGGGGGCAGGGGAGCACGGGAGCAGGGAGCAGGGGGGCAGGGGGACAAGGGGGACAAGGAAGACAAGGGGCAGGGGGAGTAAAACTCTTCAATTTTGAATTTTGAATTTTGAATTTTGAATTGATATGCCCCATCACACCACAGGACTTTCAAATAACAATAAAGATAAGAAAAAATCTGTGATAAAAATTGCTACCCAGGTAGTGACAACTGCTGTAGTAGCAGATTCTCCTACTTCTTTTGCGCCGCCTCTAGTAGTTAGTCCCCAACTACAGCCATTAATAGAAACTATCGCTCCAAAAATTAAGCCTTTGAGTAAAATAGTGAATACGTCTGATGTGTCTAAAAAATTTCTTACTGATTCTAAAAATATTTCAGGAGGAACTTTATAAAATTTGGCAGCCGCAAAAATGCCGCCACAGATGCCTATGATTAAAGCAAAAATCATCATGATGGGCATCATTAAACAACAAGCAATTACTCTCGGTAAAACTAGATAATCAATAGGGTTAGTTTTGAGCATATATAGCGCGTCAATTTGCTCAGTCACACGCATTGCACCTATTTCCGCAGCGAAGGCAGAACCTACTTGCCCGGCAATAATACTTGCTGTCAAAATAGGTGCTAATTCTCGACAAAACGCTACAGCAAAAGCTCCTCCTACAGTACTGACAGCACCGAATTTTACTAATTCTCTAGCAGTTTGAATCGTAAAAATCATCCCGGAAAAAACACTCACTAGTAATACTGGAGAGATTGCACCAGGCCCCGCACTCACCATATGTTCTAAAATTTTGCGGTAGTAAGTTTTTCCTTGAATTAAATGTAGACAAACTTGTCCAAAAAGTAATACTGCCGCCAAACAACGCACAATCCACAATTGATCTAAATTCTTTTTTGGTTGCAATTTTAACACCCAAATTAGTTGGTAATTCGTAATTCGTATCAATTTTTTAAAGCGGAAGCAAGCTACCTAATTCGTAATTCTTAATAGCCTGCGGCATCGCGTAGCGTTCCGTAGGAAAGGCTTGCGCCTACGTAATTCATGCGATGTGCAACTTATTTTTGAAACCCCTGTCTATAGCTTGCTTCCCGCAGCGTACCTCTACCCTGCAACTGTAGAGACTTTGCATACAACCTCTCTACTCTTGCTCACCTTCCCTTGTAGGGAAAGGGTTGGGGGTTAGGTTTAAGACAAAGTTGCACACGGCGTTAATTCGTAATTTACATCATATTATGTGGATTTTGAAATTGTGGTTTTGATATCGATTTTTTAAGAATTAATTTTTATTAATACTCAACCAGACATGAGATAAAACCCTTGTATAGTTGCCAAACAAGGGTTTTTAAATTTAATGAATAATTGAGTTATTGCACAAAAATGCCTCATAGTTAGGTGTGAAATATCACCGTTAACAGGGGCAAAAATGCTAATAAAAAGGTGTGCCAAGATTGTAGCTTAACTTCTGGGGTTAGGTTTGGTGGTGTTAGTAAAGCGTCAATTCTTTGTTCTAAGCGATTGCCTACACCATCACCTAAAGCTGCACAGCAAATTTCTGATTGATCAAATATAGAAGCATTACTAACTACTAATAATAGAGATTCTGCCAACACTAAAGGGTCTACTTGCAATGCAGCGTAATGATCAGCGCGTAATTCTCGTAGGACTAAAAGTTCTTGCCACAGGGGTTCTGTATTGGGTAGCCAAGCGGTGCAGGTGCGTATCCAACCCAGCCAGAAAAACCAAAATGTGTCTCTATAGTAATGATGTCCTTGTTCGTGGGCTAATACGCTCTCTAAATGTTCTGGAGATAGGGTTTGTAGTAATCCTTGACTAACTACTAATTCTGGTTGCCAAAAACCAATTTGACCGGCAAATAAAGCTTCTGTGTCGAATAACCTGATAAATCTACCGTCAAAATTCACCAGAGGACAATCACGGGCAGATTGTAGCGATCGCCAACCTTGATAAGCTAGTTTGAGGCATAACCCAGAGAAGATACTCAACACAACTAAAGCTAGGGAATAGCTCAACCAACCTGTATACATACCGCCCATTTTGCCTTGCGGCCCCATGCACAGCACCGCTATTCCCGTCATCAAAATCAGCAATGGTGGAAACAGAAACAGAAAAAGCGATCGCCGCCAGCGTACATCCCAACTACCATGAGAATTAATCTCAGAACGGCGCAACATCACTGCTACTACCACAGTGATCAAAATCATGATTAGGTGCATTATTGTTCCTCCCTGGCTTGCCGTGCAGCTTGAATACGTTTAGCGATCGCTGCAATTTGCTCACTAGCCGCCTCATCCAGACTATCAGCAAAAGCCGCTACCACATCAGGATTACCCACAGCCAAAAACTGCTGTAATTGTTCATGGGCTTTAATTACCTGTGCCTGCTGTTTTGTTAACAAAGGCCGCCAATAAAAAGCTTTACCTTTTTTATCACAGATTAGCCAACCTTTATCAGTGAGACGACGTAAAACCGTAGTTACAGAAGTATAAGCTAACTCCCGGTTAGGGTCAGACAAAATGCGATCGTGAACATCCTTGACCGTAGCTGACCCTAATTCCCAGATAATATTTAATATCTCAGCTTCTAAAGGGCCTAAAGACAGTTGTTTAGGACGATAATCGGGTAAAGGGGCCATAGGTATTAAAGATTAAGGACTGGGGAGAAATCAATTCAAAATTCGTCTCTTCCAAGAGAGGCAGGGGGTGAGACAGCCCGCAGAACAGGGGGTTTCCCCCATGTTGGTGTAAGCCTTTGCTACGCAACGCTACCGCGAACCCGTAAGGGTGCGACTGCAAACCCTTTGGCGTAGCTTCTCCTAGAGAAAGGCAGGGGCAGGAGGGAGGGGCAAGACTGAAACTAAACTTTTACTACCCTTACTCCCTGAGCTTTTTACCTCTGCCTTTTTGCTGAATTGCTTTCCTTCTATTCTTTCAGATTATCAGAATAAAACAGCGATTTTGTGACTTGCTCTAAGACTTTTAATGCTTGTAAAGAACCTCGAATGAGGCGAGTAGCTGCAATGGGTTGTTGGATAAATATTTTTGCTAAAGATAGAGGTTTGAGAGAACCATTGGGGTTGATGGCTGTTGTTAAATTAGGGATATCATGATGACAATCATCACTAACTACCCTTAAAATTGCTACTTCTACCCCCATTTTATGGAAGAAGTCCAGGACAGCAAAACCTTCCATATCAACAACATCAACATTCAGTGTTGCACCAAGGTCAAGTTTTTCGGCGGCGGAACAAATTATGCGATCGCTTGTTAATGATTTAATGATATTAACTGTTGAGGGTTGACTGTTGACTGTTGACTGAATATGTGTATTAAGTTGATGACTGCATTCTTGACGTTTTTGGTGATACACACAATTTTCATACAGCACAATATCCCCAACTTTGTACTGTTGCCTTAAGCTACCACATAAACCCATCACTAAGACTTCCGATTGGATCTTAGTGCCAAAGTCTTGACTTTTTGACCATGTTTCTAAATATTCATTAACAGGTTTAACACCCACTGGTAAAGCTACAACACCAGGCCTTTTACCAGCCAATTGATTTAAACCACGACACACCGCCCCATACTCTGCACCTTGCGGCACTAAAATTGTTGAAATTACCAATTGATTTATATTCCTTGTCTCCCTGCTCAAAATTCTTTAATTTTGAATTTTGAATTTTGAATTTTGAATTGATGATCTCCCTGCCTCCTAAAACAGAACTCGCAAACAGGACAATGATTAATGTAGCATGACAAATAATTATCTCTTCCGCGTGATGATTTTCCAAGATGGCAAAGCTAAGTAGCGCAAAATCTGCACGAGAGCGTTTTAATATTTCCCGATTAGCTATTGAATTTTCATGGCTGACGGTGAGTTTTTGGATAGCGGTGGCTGTAGCTGGGATTCTGGCTTTGAGTTCCCTCAAGTATGCTTTATTTCCAGACATTACCTTTCCGGTAGTTGTCGTCAATGCTACTGCGCCTGGGTTGGTAAATGCTTTAGACACAGAAGCGCAACTTACCAAACCTATAGAGGAACGCCTACGTTCTCTAGAAAGACTAGAGGATATTCGCTCATCTAGTTATCCTGGACAAGCTGCTATTAGCTTGTCTTTTACTGTTGGTACAAATCTAGAAACATCGACTCGCAGCGTCGAAACAGCACTCAAACAGCTGACTTTACCCCAAGGAGCAAATTATCAAATTATTCCCCTGAACTTGAATGAATCAGCAGCCGTGAGTTATGCCATTGAGAGTTCTACACAGAGTCTCAATGACTTGACCAAGCTGGCAAATGATCAGATTATACCTGCGATCGCTAAATTACCAGGAGTCCTAAAAGTCTCCCTTTTAGGTGTTCCTAGTGCATCGTCTCCCATTAACCCCACTAACAACACGGCAGCTTTGCCTCAAGGGGGAGCGACTTTAGTCAGATTTAATGGAAAACAAGCATTAGCATTTCAAGTCATCAAGCGTGGTGATGCTAACACCTTGGAAGTAGTAAGTCGAGTTGAAAAGGAAGTTCAAAAACTCGACACAGACTTGAAAGATATTAAATTCACCCTAGCGGCTACCCAAGCTGAATATATCCACAACGCCACCCAGTCAACGATAGATGCCTTGATAGAAGCAATTATCTTGGCGATCGTCGTCATCTTCCCATTTTTATGGAATTGGCGAGCCACTCTCATTTCGGCTTTGGCAATTCCTACATCTTTGCTGGCGACGATGATTGTCATGGCGATCTTTGGCTTTAACTTAGAGACAATTACACTTTTAGCTTTAGCTCTAATTATTGGTAGTGTCGTGGATGATGCCATCATCGATGTAGAAAACATCCTGCGCCACATCCAAGAAGGTGAAACCCCTCGCCAAGCTGCACACTCAGCCACAGATGAAATCGGTTTAACAGTAGTCGCCACTACCGCCACTGCGATCGCAGTTTTCTTACCTATCGGTTTAATGGGTGGAGTAGTGGGACAGTTTTTCAAGCCATTTGGTATTACAGTTTCCGCCGCTTATATTGCTTCTACCTTAGTAGCGCGGACTTTATCACCAGTGTTATCTATTTACTGGCTCAAACCAATCAATCAAACTTCTCAACGTAGGGAAGTCAACATTGGAGTATATTTTACTGAAGCTTATCGTAAATTATTGGCTTGGTCTTTAAACCACCGGACAATAGTTATTGCTCTAGCCGTGCTGAGTTTTGCTGGTGGGATGGCTATAGTTCCCTTTATTCCCAAAGGATTTATTCCCAAATTAGATCGCGGTGAATTTAATATTACCTACACCGCACCTCTGCCTAAAATACCTGATTTGGCAGCCTTGCAGAGACTAGGGGAGGAAGATAGACAAGGTAGACAAGGTAGACAAGGTAGTAGTTTTTCTTTATCTTCCCAGTCCCCAGTCCCCAGTCCCCAATCCCCAATCCCCATACCCAACCCCCTGAATGATTCTCTAGAAGTAGCCAAAAAATTAGAAGCGGTGGTGAGAAAATACCCAGATGTGGAGACGGTATTTACTACCGTTGGTTCGCGGGAGGGTGAACCAAATAAGGGGACGCTGTATGTCAAACTCAAGGAAGACCGCAAGATTAAAACCGCACAATTACAAGACGAATTACGGCAAAATTTGCCTAAGCTTCCCGGTGTGACTACTAGCGTCGAAGATATTCAATTTGTAGACACCGGCGGACAAAAACCCTTACAACTAGCATTGCGCGGTAATGATCTCCAGACTTTAAATCAAGCAGCGAAGAAGTTGAAAGACCGAATTACCAAACTCCCTGGATTTGCGGATGTTACTGTTACAGGTGAAAGCAACAATGCAGAACAAGTGTTCCAAATTGAACGCTTGAACAGTCAAAGGGTAGCGTATATTAGTGCCAACTTAGGTCAGGATTTAACTTTGGGTGATGCGACAGATCAAATTCTGGCGGAAGCCAAAACTGTGTTACCTAATGATGTTACTCCCGATTTAGGGGGAGATTCTGCCCGTCAAAATGAAGTTTTTGGTAGTTTCGCCACGACTTTGATTTTATCGACCTTGTGTATCATCGTTGTGTTGATTTTACTGTTCAAAAGCTGGGTAGATCCGATAGTGATTGGCGTTTCTCTCCCCTTGGCTGTGGTGGGAGCGATGCTAGCATTACTGTTTACCAAGAGCGACTTCGGGATGATTTCTCTGATTGGTTTTGTATTCTTGCTGGGACAGGCCAACAAAAACGCCATTTTGTTGGTAGATTACATTAATCAACTACGCCAAGCCGGATTAGCACGTACAGAAGCCATATTAAAAGCAGGGCCAATCAGACTTAGACCAATTATGATCACCACCGTTTCCACCATTTTAGGGATGTTACCTATTGCCTTGGGCTTTGGTGCGGGTTCAGAATTGCGATCGCCAATGGCTGTAGCTATTGCTGGTGGTTTAGTCACATCTACTATCCTCAGCTTGATTGTGATCCCTGTAGTCTACGCCATCTTAGACGATTGGTTTCCCAGGTTTAAAAAGGTGAAAAACTAATGCAAGTCTTTGTCACAGGGGGGACTGGTTTTATCGGCTCTCATGTGGTGCGCTTGTTGCTGCAACAGGGATACTCAGTCAAAGCACTGGTACGCCCTAACAGCAACTTGGGCAACCTCCGAGGGTTAAATGTAGAAATTGTCAAGGGGAATCTCAATTATCCAGAATTGTGGCAACAGATGCTTGGTTGCAAGTATCTATTTCATGTCGCCGCCCATTATTCCTTGTGGCAAAAAGACCGATATTTACTTTACCGTCACAACGTTGAGGGGACAGCTAACGTCTTGAGTGCCGCCCAAAAAGCTGGCATTGAGCGCACTGTATATACTAGTTCCGTGGCAGCTATTGGGGTGGGTGCATCGGATCAAATCGTCGATGAAACTCACCAAAGCCCTGTAGAAAAGCTGGTTGGCGATTACAAAAAATCGAAGTTCCTTGCTGAACAAGTAGCCATGCAAGCTGTAGCTAATGGTCAAGATGTCGTAATTGTCAATCCCAGCAGTCCCATAGGGGCATTAGATATTAAACCCACACCCACAGGTGAGATTATCTTGCGATTTTTGCGGCGACAAATGCCCGCCTACGTCAATACCGGACTCAACTTTATTGATGTGCGAGATGTGGCCTGGGGACACTTACTAGCATTGCAAAAAGGCAAAACAGGCGATCGCTATATTTTAGGTCATCAAAATCTCACTCTCAAACAATTGCTAGAACAACTAGCAGACATCACGGGAATATCTGCACCCCAACGCACTGTTCCCAATTGGCTACCTCTCGGTGTCGCCTGGATTGACGAAAAGATACTTGCATCTTTAGGCAAACATCCCTCAGTTCCCTTAGATGGTGTGCGAATGGCACAACAATCTATGTATTATGATGCCTCAAAAGCCGTCAAAGAATTAGGTTTACCCCAATCTCCTGTGAATCTTGCCCTCAAAGATGCTGTAGATTGGTTCGTGGCCAATGGTTATCTTAATTAAGTTCTGATTCAGGACTTTAGTCCTAACTACGAACAAAAAGATGCTTTGATCTAGATAAATAGGAGTAATAAAAACAAATGGCAATTAATCTACAACAAGCTATAGACATTGGTAAGTATCTAGTAACTCAACGTTTTTTAGGACGTAAAAAGTTTCCTTTAGTATTGATGTTAGAACCACTATTTCGCTGTAATTTAGCCTGTTCTGGTTGCGGTAAAATTCAACATCCTACAGAAATACTCAAGCAAAACTTAACTCCCGAACAGTGCTTTGCGGCTGTAGAAGAGTGCGGCGCGCCTGTCGTCTCAATTCCTGGTGGCGAACCTCTACTACACCCACAAATTGATGAAATTGTCAAGGGATTAGTAGAACGCAAAAAATATGTTTATTTATGTACTAATGGTTTGTTGTTAGAAAAAAGCCTCGATAAGTTTCAGCCTTCTCAATATTTAACTTTCAGCGTGCATTTAGATGGAATGCGAGAATGGCATGATCAATGTGTAGACCGTAAAGGGGTATTTGATATTGCCGTCAAAGCCATCAAAGTAGCTAAAGCTAAAGGGTTTCGTGTCACCACTAATACAACTATTTTTGAAGGTTGCAATCCTCAAGAAATGCAAGAGTTTTTTGATTTCTTAGACAACCTAAATATAGATGGCATGATGATTTCCCCTGGTTATAGCTACGAATGGGCCCCAGATCAAGACCATTTCCTTAAACGGGAGCAAACCCGCGCCTTATTTAGAGAAATTCTTGCCCCCTATAAATCTGGTCGCAAAAATTGGAATTTCAACCATAACCCCTTATTCCTGGACTTCCTCATTGGTGAAAAGGACTATGAATGTACACCGTGGGGTAGTCCTAGCTATAGTGTTTTGGGTTGGCAAAAACCATGTTATCTCTTAAATGAAGGCTATTACACTACCTTTAAGGAATTACTAGAAACTACCGATTGGAGTCAATACGGTCGTGCTAGTGGTAATCCCAAGTGTGCTGATTGTATGGTTCACTGCGGTTATGAGCCAACAGCCGCAATGGATGCAATGCAACCCCAAAATATTGCCCGTTCTCTGGGAACTGTGTTTGGCAAGTAGTTTGAAAAAGATGGGGCTTGTAACTAGGCTGTTGACTCTGTACCTTTTCAGGGGGGAAAAATTCATGCACAATCCTTTCCTTCTTTAAGTAATGAGTAATAATTAATGAGTAATGAGTAAATACCCATGACTTATTACTTATTGAATTTGGTTCACCGATGATGACACCAAAACTGTATGAATAAAGAATAGGTAAATCTCATCAAACTCAACACCCTAGCTTGTAACCCTATGGTTGTTGGGGCTGTCTATTCAGCCTACACTCCACACCCGCCCCACATCCCAAAGCTTGCGGTGCGTTACGGCTTGCGCCTAACACACCCTACATATAATACATAAACTACATATACTCAGGGTTAAAAATAAAAGCGCGGTTTCCTGTCGTCCCTAAATCCAAGGCCAAAATATAACCGGTTCATTACTAACGCTGTTGCCTTGCCATGAGCATTTGCGGTTCAACGTTTTCCACATTGGGTATAGCTTCTAATTGAGTAATTCTTTGCAAAGCATCGCTGATCTTACCTGATTTTGCTCGTAACCAGGCTGCATGGGGAGCATAAACCAGAGTTTGGGCGACTTCATAACCTGCTTGATCAATTGCTGCTGTCTGTGATTCTACTTTAATGGCTTCGGTAAAGCGAATAAATACTAAGCCTGTGGGAACAGCAAATGAACCACCTTCTAGTGTATAGACAGGACTGATCATCTCTGTCATTTCTAAGTTCGGTTCACCCGCAAAAACGGCGATTTTACCCTCATTCAATACTAAAATTGCTGTAGATGGAACAGTGTTTGATTGTTTGTAATGTACGGCGTAGTAACCAGGCTGACGGCTATAGGAGACAGTCCCATCTTTGCTAGTGGAAATTTGTTGAGGATATTCACTAAAGTAGTCTGGTTGAAATCTCACTTCAGTAATTAGGGGTAGAGAACAAGCCTGGAGGAAAAACTCAATCATTTTGGGGAACACCAAAAAATAAATTATCGGTCAAAAACCAGGTTTTTTGAGAGACCGGGTTTTTAACTTAGGTTTTATCGCACTGACGCACCCTACAGTTTGGATATTTTTTGATCTGGAAGTCCCTTATTTTAATTGTAATCAGGTTGAGCAAAAAAAAAGGATAAGCTCTAAGGCTTATCCTTTGGGCATAGGGTAGGGGGCAGGGGAGCTTAGTCCCCTAGCACAGACTACCCTGTGGTCAAAATAATTAATGATTAAGTTCCAGACTGCCAAGAATTGATGTACTCAATTTGCTCTGGAGTCAAGCTATCAATGTAAATACCTAAAGCTTGTAACTTCAAACGAGCAATTTCTTGGTCTACTTCCGTGGGAACTGAATGTAAGCCAGGTGCTAATTTACCTTGATTTTTCACGAGGTATTCACAAGCCAAGGCCTGATTCGCAAAACTCATGTCCATAACTGCGCTAGGATGTCCTTCTGCGGCAGCAAGGTTAATTAAGCGACCTTCACCTAGTACAATTACTGATTTACCACTAGACAGCTGATATTGTTCTGTGAAGGGGCGAACTTGCTTGATTTCGGTGGCTTTGCTAGCTAAGTATTTCAGGTCAAGTTCAATATCAAAGTGACCAGAGTTACAAACGATCGCACCATCTTTCATCACGTCGAAATGTTCACCGCGAATGACGTGCTTGTTACCAGTCACAGTAATGAACAAATCACCTTGGGGTGCAGCTTCTGCCATTGGTAATACCCGGAAACCATCCATTACCGCTTCAATCGCTTTAATGGGGTCGATTTCGGTGACGATGACGTTAGCACCCAAACCACGGGAGCGGAGTGCTGTTCCTTTACCACACCAACCGTAGCCAACTACAACTACAGTTTTACCAGCTAAAAGGATATTTGTAGCGCGGATGATACCGTCTAGGGTAGATTGACCTGTACCGTAGCGGTTATCAAAGAAATGCTTGGTGTCAGCGTCGTTAACGTTGACGGCGGGGAAAGTGAGAACGCCATCATTAAACATGGCTTTGAGGCGGACAATCCCGGTGGTTGTTTCTTCGGTAGTACCAATCAAATCAGCAATTTGATTTTGCCGTTCTTTAACGAGAGTCGCAACTACGTCGCTACCGTCATCAATGATAATGTTGGGACGGTGATCTAGGGCGATGTTGACGTGACGTTCATAGGTTTGTGCGTCTTCGCCTTTAATCGCAAATACGGGAATTTCGTAATCGGTGACTAAGCAAGCTGCTACGTCATCTTGAGTGGATAAAGGGTTACTCGCAATTAACAGCGCGTCTGCACCACCAGCTTTTAGGGCGATCGCCAAATGAGCTGTTTCTGTGGTAACGTGGGCGCAAGCTACCAAACGTAAACCAGCAAAGGGTTTTTCTTTGGCGAAGCGATCGCGGATTTGCCGTAATACAGGCATTTCCCGTCCAGCCCATTCAATACGCTGTCTTCCCAAGGGAGCGAGGCCGAGGTCTTTAACCTCGTGCTTTAATCGGGGAGATGTTGCGGTCATTAAAAAGTTTCCTCAAAAAAAAGTAACAACAGCTACGTAATTTTACACGCACTCTTCTAGAGTATGCCATGACTCTAGAAATTTGGCTGTAATTAGCAAACAGCTAGTTAAAGCTGCTGTGAACTAGCCTGACGGTTGATAAGCTTCCTGTCAACTGCTTCTTTGGCTTTTTTCTTTTAACTTTATTTTTGGTAAGAGTATTACAAAGATTTCTCTAAGTTATCACCTATGTTAGATGAAGCTAATTGTCATCTATCTTCAGACCAATAACTCTCAACCAATTCATGATCTAAAACTACACTGAAAATCAAAAATTCAACTTTTGATAGGTACAATCACGGAATTTAATCGTAGAGGATAACTAGAGAATTTATCAGCATTAGGAGGTGTTTGAGTGCGCGTTAAATTTTTGGCGATCGCAGGTTCAATGGTTGTTGCCGTTGCATCTGTACCAAAAGCTACAGCCCAGATTCCTCTTTTACCACAACTACCAGCTCCTAGCAGTACGGGGAATGATCCTACTAACAGAACTGTTTCCGACTGGGTATATTTAGATGGTCGCCGACTGTTCCAGATAGTAGCAACAAAGAGCAATTTTTCCGATCGTTCTCAGAATATCCAGCAGAATTTAGCTGCAATCAGTCAAAAATTCTTCCAGTCTGATGCACAAAAAATTGAGGTGACGACTCGAATCGTCAACGGATTACCCATTATCGAAGTCAACGGTAAATATTTGATGACCGTGACTACCGCCGATGCCAGACTACAACAGCTAGATCCCTCAACATTAGCCAATCAAATCGCTGAAGATTTAAAGACAGCATTAGAACGGGCTAAACAAGAACGCCAACCCCAATTTTTAATCAACCAAGGTCAAATCGCCCTAGGTATTGGTTTCGCAATCATGGTAGCTAGTTGGGGGGTATATACTTGGTACAGACGTTCCCAAAACCATCCAGCTAGCCCAACTCCACGAACTACACGCAAAGCCGAGAATATTACAACTCAACTCAACCAACAACAACACCAGCATCTACAAGAAGTTAAAAAACGCCTGTTTCAAATCGCTCAAGCCGGGATTTGGGGCGGTGGCAGTTTTACCATTTTGGGTTTATTTCCCTATACACGCATCCTACAAGTAGGAATTGTTACTGCCGCTCAAATTCCTCTCAAGTTGGGTGTCGTCTTACTGGGAACTTATGTAGTTATCCGTTTAAGTTATGCCTTGATTGACCGTTTCACTTCTACCTTAATTAGCAGTGGTGCTTTACTCAACTCAGAAACCTCGGAACGTATACAACTGCGAGTCTCTACATTTTCTGGGGTGACTAAAAGTATTGTCACTATTATCTGGGTAGGAGTCGGCATCTTAATGGGGCTGATTTTGTTTGGAATAGATATTATTCCCTTGTTAGCCGGTGCGGGTTTAGTGGGTGTGGCGGTATCTTTAGCTTCCCAAAACCTAATTAAAGATGCTATTAACGGCTTCTTAATCATTATCGAAGACCAATACGCCCTAGGGGATGTGATTGCCGTGGGAGATGTGGGCGGCTTAGTAGAAAATCTCAATCTGCGGATGACTCAACTCCGAGATGCTGAAGGACGCTTGATTACTATTCCCAACAGTGAAATTAAAGTTGTAGCTAACCTTTCTAGCCGTTGGTCAAGAGCAGATTTAACAATTCCCGTAGACTATAACACCGATATTGAAAAAGCTTTGCAGCTAATTAAAGACATAGCTTTAGAGATGAATCAAGATCAGCAATGGAAACGTCAAATTATCGAAACACCGCAAGTATTAGGCATAGATAATTTTGGCGATCGCGGTTTAATGATTCGGGTATGGATTAAAACCCAACCCCTCAAGCAATGGGATGTTGCACGAGAATATCGCCGCCGCCTGAAAATCGCCTTCGATCAAGCCGGAGTCCAAATTCCCGTACCACAACAAGCCATTTGGGTAAATGACTTGCAGTTGCTGAACTCTCATGACAATGGGCAAGTTGGTTGATGGGGCATAGGGTAGAAAAATTCAAAATTCAAAATTCAAAATTTAAGAATTTTTCTCCCCCTGCTCCCTTGCTCCCTGCTCCCCTGCCCCCTTGTCTCCCTTGTCTCCCCTACACCCCTACCCTTCATAAATAAAATCCCTAGAAAAACCAAAACTGATTTTTTTTTGCTATGGTGATCCCAAAGGAAATATTAAGGGAGCAGCCAGTATAAAAACGCGATTTTCCGCGTGTATTCACCTGCTGCCAAAATTACAGAACATATTTGACAAAAAAATTTCAGCTAATCAACCAGAGAGTTAGAGACTTACAGACAATAAAATAAGCAATTTATTCTTTATCCCCTCTGCTCCCTGCTCCCTGCCCCCTGCTCCCTGCTCCCTGCCCACACAGCAATTGATTATTGACAGCCCCTTAAATTTGGGAGGTAATATTTATGGTTACAGTATCTCATCACGCTGTGGCTCAATTCTCCAAAGAGAAATCACTTGTTCTCTGGTTTGATGAAGTTGGCATTACGGATATAGCTTTAGTGGGTGGGAAGAATGCTTCTTTGGGGGAAATGATTCAACAACTGACACCCAAAGGGGTAAATGTCCCTAGAGGATTTGCGACTACAGCTTATGCTTACCGTTACTTTATTCAGTCGGCTGGGTTGGAAGCACAGTTACGAGAACTGTTTGCTGACTTGGATGTAGACAATGTGAAAAATTTACAAGCTAAGGGGAAACAGGCGCGATCGCTGCTGATGAACACGCCATTTCCTGTAGAATTGCAAGAGGCGATCGCAGATGCTTATACAACTTTGTGTGAACTCTATCATGCCAACACAGATGTAGCAGTTCGCTCTAGTGCTACTGCCGAAGATTTACCTGATGCAAGTTTTGCCGGACAACAAGAAACCTATTTAAATATTGTTGGTGTAAAGGCAGTATTAACAGCTTGTCATCAATGTTTTGCTTCCCTATTTACAGACCGTGCTATTTCTTATCGCCACACTAAAGGATTTGATCATTTTAACGTCGCCCTGGCTGTGGGTGTGCAGAAAATGGTGCGTTCTGACTTAGCTACCTCTGGGGTGATGTTTTCTATTGATACTGAAACCGGCTTTAAAGATGCGGCTTTAATTACTGCCGCTTATGGCTTAGGGGAAAACGTTGTCCAGGGAACAGTTAACCCGGATGAATATTATGTATTTAAACCAACTTTAAAAGCAGGTTTTAGTCCGATTATCGATAAGAAATTGGGCAGTAAAGAATTAAAAATGGTCTATGAAAAAGGCTCTCAATCTACTAAAAATATTGCTGTATCTGATTTAGAAAAAAACCAATTTGCCCTGAGTGATCAAGAGATTTTACAACTAGGACATTGGGCTTGTTTAATTGAAGATCATTATTCCCAAGTCCACGGGATTTATACGCCGATGGATATTGAATGGGCAAAAGATGGGATGACACATCAATTATTTATCGTGCAAGCGCGTCCCGAAACTGTCCAGTCTCAGAAGCGGGCTAATGTACTCAGGAGTTATCGGTTGGTATTGGGGAGTGGTGCAGACGGGATGAATTGCGTTCCTACAAAGCCGCTCATGCCATTAGTTACGGGTAGGGCAATTGGGGAAGCAATTAGTCAAGGAAAAGTGCGGGTAATTTTAGATGTCAAACAAATCGAACAATTCCAGGCGGGAGATGTTTTAGTTACAGAGAGAACTGACCCCGACTGGGAACCGATTATGAAACGCGCCAGTGCTATTATTACCAATGCTGGGGGACGTACTTGTCATGCAGCGATTATCGCACGAGAATTAGGTGTACCTGCGATCGTTGGTTGTGGTCATGCAACGCAAGTATTAACCACTGGCCAAGAGGTGACAGTTTCTTGTGCGGAAGGGGAAGAAGGTAAAGTATATTCAGGTTTATTACCTTTTGAAGTTAAAGAAGTACCTTTAGAAAACTTACCTCGTACCCGTACCCAAATTTTAATAAATGTTGGTAATCCTCAAGAAGCGTTGAGTTTATCGGCAATTCCCAATGATGGAGTCGGTTTAGCCAGGACTGAGTTTATTATTGCCAACCAAATTCAAATTCATCCTCTGGCGTTAATTCACTATGACGAATTAGAAGATGCAGACGCAAAAGCTAAAATTGCTGCCATCACCGCCATGTATGAGCATAAACCCCAGTATTTTGTTGATAAATTAGCCCAAGGAATAGGTAGAATTGCTGCCGCTTTTTATCCCAAACCTGTAATTGTGCGAATGTCAGATTTTAAGTCTAACGAGTACGCCAACTTAGACGGTGGTAGACAATTTGAACCGAAAGAAGAAAACCCCATGCTGGGCTGGCGGGGTGCGGCTAGATATTATGATCCAGGTTACAAAGAAGGTTTTGCTTTAGAGTGTCAAGCTATTAAGCGAGTCCGGGAAGATATGGGTTTAAGCAATGTTATCCCGATGATTCCTTTCTGTCGTACTCCTGAAGAGGGACGGTTAGTTTTAGCAGAGATGGCGAAAAATGGTTTAAAACAAGGCGTGAATAACTTACAAATTTATGTCATGTGTGAGTTGCCGAGTAATGTGATTATGGCGGAACAGTTTGCTGATGTCTTTGATGGTTTCTCCATTGGTTCTAATGATCTAACTCAATTGACATTAGGATTAGATAGAGATTCGGCTTTAGTGGCACGACTATTTGACGAACGCAGCCCGGCTGTGAAACAAATGGTCAAAATGGCCATAGAAGCAGCCAAAAAACACAAACGCAAAATCGGTATTTGCGGACAAGCACCCAGCGATTACCCTGAATTTGCTCAGTTTTTAGTAGAACAGGGCATTGATTCTATTAGTCTTAATCCTGACTCAGTGTTGAAGACAATGTTAGAGGTAGCAAAGGTTGAACAGATGTGAGTGATTTCAGCCAGTTGCTTGGGAAGCTAAGGCCTTAGATGGCATAAGAGGCAGGGGGCAGGCTTGCCCTGAGCCTGTCCTGAGCGTAGTCGTAAAGCCTGCGGCATAGCTTCTCCTGTCGGAGAGGCTGCGCCAACGCTTCAGGCGCAGCCTCTGTCTACGACACGCTCCGCGAACGCAGAGAAGGGGGCAGGGGAAAGAGGATTTTACTTGTTTCGGGACTTCCAGATAAAAAAATATCCAATTTGTAGGGTGCGTCAGTATGAAGAATATCTGATTATAGTTAGGTTTTATTGCACTGATACCAATTCAAAAAATAATTGATACAGATGTAGGTTGTGTTGAGGAACGAAACCCAACACCCCAAACCCTTGCCTTTGTTGGGTTTCACTGCGTTTAACCCAACCTACGCATCTGTTTCATTTTTTTCGTGAAACAGTATGACGCACGCTACCCAAGCTGAATAAATTAGCTATATCAATCACATCTAGCAACAGAGGTATTTTTCAGTTAATCAAACAAAACTCAATCAGCACATTGCTACATTCACCCTCTGAATCTTCCTATTGAGTAAAAATTATTCACTCAAAAACCACTGAATGTCTTACGAGCAACGCCTAGAACAAAAACGCCTGATATTAGAACAGGAGTACAATCTATGAAACACTTAAGAAACCTGAACTCTAGCCTTTCTGATTCTTAGCTTTTTCACTAAGAAAATTCAAATCATTGGTGCGAAACTTGGGTGAGAGTTTTGCATTTAGAGCCTATTTATAAAGTAAATATTAAGTAGGGGAGGCAAAAAGCGGTGTGGATTTTCCTCCCGCTTTATTGCCGTTGTGTTACGGCAGTGTGAGGATTTGAGTATGAGCGACAGTATAAATTGCCGTAACGCACCATAATCACACGGTGCGTTACGCGTTGCTTTAACGCACCCTACAATTTAAGCTTTACTTTATAAATTATCTCTTAGCAAGACTCTCACCGGAACACAAAATAGAATTGATCGTTGTTATTTGATGTTAAGTTAGCTCAAGTGAGTTTAAACTTTTGCAAGTTCCTTGTCTTTTTTGGCATAGCGTTTTTTGAGGAAAGCACCAAAACCAGCACCTAAAGCTAGACCACCCATTGTTAGGGGTTCGGGTACAGCAGTTGCAGTAATTGTGTAAGCACCTGTTCGGCCTATATCGTTTGCGGTAATTTGAGATGTACCAATGATGTCGTTACCAAACTGCCACGTACCTGTTGTACCCAGCAGTGATACGGCTAGACCTCCATTAGCGGTTGTTTGAACAAAAAATTGTGCAGGATTTAGGTTAAAAGTCAATGCTGCTGTAGTTGAGCCTAGTGTCCGTTGACCAAAATTCAGGAAGGATGTAGTAACTGCTGCTGTCTGATAAGTAGTGCCGGAAACCCGGGTAAGAATTAAATCTTGGATAGAGATTCCTGCACCATTCCCAATGCTGATAGGAAGATTTCCAGGAACACCAGTACCAAGAGGAGGGAGAAGATTAGAGAAGGTTGGTACTGCTGTGACAGTGTTGACACTAGTAAAATCTACTAATACTTGATTACCGGTTCGGGAGAGCTGGACATTACCGTCCAGTTCAAGCTCACCAGCAAGACTAATGGCTTGTGCAGCAGAAGGGGCGAAGGCAACTGCGGTCATTGTAGATGCCGCCATAGTTGCCCCAAGAAATAAAGATTGAAACTTGTTCATAAGATTCCCGTTGGTTGTTATGAGATTTGCGACACTGGTATCAACTCACCATCAATTCCCCGGTTAATATCTTTGTATTTTAAGTAACATGATATTTACTGAAATCGTAGAAGCAGATACCAGTATACGCAAGTTCAATCATTTCAGAGTCATAATAAATTTACAATAACCAGCTTCGTACTTTACCAAAACTTTGCAAGAACTATATATTTGGTTTTATTAGTTTTTAAAAGTAAAATCTGTGTACTTGGAGACTCACGTTAATTTATATCCAAAATGTAGGGTGCGTCAGAGGGAGAAATCCCAGGTGGGAGCAATGCGATGAAAGTGAGGTGGGCGAGCAGGGGAGGCAGGGGAGGCAGG
>JBODRP010000002.1:0-72244 GCA_050633005.1 Trichormus sp.
CTGCGACAGTTAGCATCACAGTTAACGCACCACCGCCACCACCAAACGACCCACCGGTTGTAGTCAACGACAGTTACAGCACAGAAGCAGGTCAAGCGTTGGTAGTGAATGCGGCTAATGGTGTATTAAGCAATGACACAGATGCTCAATCAGACCCATTGACCGCCGCAGTAGTGCAAGCACCCAGTAACGGTAGTCTGACCTTAAATACTGATGGTTCATTTAGTTACACACCCAATGCAGGGTTTATTGGTACAGATAGCTTTACCTATTTAGCCAACGACAGCAAGGTAAATTCTGCACCTGCGACAGTTAGCATCACAGTTAACGCACCACCGCCACCACCAAACGACCCACCAGTCACAGTCAACGACAGTTATAGTACACAAGCAGGTCAACAGTTGGTAGTAGCTGTGGCTAACGGTGTATTAAGCAATGACACAGATGCTCAGTCAGACCCATTGACTGCCGCAGTAGTGCAAGCACCAAGCAATGGTATTCTCAGTTTCAATGCTGATGGTTCGTTTGCATACACACCCAATGCAGGGTTTGTTGGTACAGATAGCTTTACCTATTTAGCCAACGACAGCAAGGTAAATTCTGCACCTGCGACAGTTAGCATCACAGTTAACGCACCACCGCCACCACCAAACGACCCACCAGTCACAGTCAACGACAGTTATAGTACACAAGCAGGTCAACAGTTGGTAGTAGCTGTGGCTAACGGTGTATTAAGCAATGACACAGATGCTCAGTCAGACCCATTGACTGCCGCAGTAGTGCAAGCACCAAGCAATGGTATTCTCAGTTTCAATGCTGATGGTTCGTTTGCATACACACCCAATGCAGGGTTTGTTGGTACAGATAGCTTTACCTATTTAGCCAACGACAGCAAGGTAAATTCTGCACCTGCGACAGTTAGCATCACAGTTAACGCACCACCGCCACCACCAAACGACCCACCAGTCACAGTCAACGACAGTTATAGTACACAAGCAGGTCAACAGTTGGTAGTAGCTGTGGCTAACGGTGTATTAAGCAATGACACAGATGCTCAGTCAGACCCATTGACTGCCGCAGTAGTGCAAGCACCGAGCAACGGTACTCTCAATTTCAATTCTGATGGTTCATTCGCCTACACACCCAATGCAGGATTTATTGGTACAGATAGCTTTACTTATCTAGCTAATGACAGTAAAGTAAACTCTACACCTGCTACTGTCAGCATTAATGTAAATCCAGTAACACCTGTTCCTGGTACATATAATGAGGCAATTAATGGAGATATTTCTGGCGATCGCAATTCTCCCCTTGTACTTCAATTAATAGAAGGAACTAATTCCTTAACAGCCACTTCCGTCAGAGGTGATCGGGAGTACGTTACCTTTACAGTTCCAGAAGGATATCAACTTGATACTCTGGTACTAGCTGCCTACGAATCTACAGATGATGTAGGTTTTGCCGCAGTTCAAAGAGGCAGCGTTTTCACAGAGCCACCCACAGGCACAAATGTTGCTAATCTCTTAGGATATAGTCACTATGGGCCAGGTTTAGACCAACTAGGCACAAATATTCTAGATGACCTTGGTCGAGGCGAAGGTGCGATCGGATTTACTGGTGCATTGCCTAGCGGTGAATATACCTTCTGGTTACAACAAACTGGAACTGCCGCAACAACATACACCCTAGAATTTAATATTACTCCGGTCATTCTACCACCACCCAACGACCCGCCAGTTGCAGTCAACGACAACTACAGTACACAAGCCGGTCAAGAACTGATAGTGGATGCAGCTAATGGTGTATTAAGCAATGACACAGATGCTCAGTCAGACCCACTCACCGCCGCAGTAGCGCAAGCACCCAGCAACGGTAGTGTGACCTTAAACACTGATGGTTCATTTACTTACACACCCAATGCAGGCTTTGTTGGTACAGATAGCTTTACCTACTTAGCTAATGACAGCAAGACAAATTCTACACCTGCTACTGTCAATATCACAGTCAACGCAGCACCGCCACCACCCAACGACCCGCCAGTTGCAGTCAACGACAGCTACACCACACAAGCCGGTCAAGAACTGATAGTGGATGTAGCTAATGGTGTATTAAGCAATGATAGCGATGCTCAGTCAGACCCACTCACTGCCGCCGTGGTGCAAGCACCCACTAACGGTAGTCTGACCTTAAACAGCAATGGTTCATTTAGTTACACACCCAATGCAGGTTTTTCAGGTACAGATAGCTTTACCTATCGAGCCAACGACAGCAAAGCAGATTCTACACCTGCGACAGTTAACATCACAGTTAACCCACCAACAACCATGCCAACAATTAGTTTTACCGCGAGTCCAACTAATTTAGTTGAAGCCAATAACGACAGCATTGTTTTAACCTTTCAACTAAGTGAACCACCCCCAGAAGGAGGGTTAGAAGTCACATTTGATAGTGGCGTAGAGCGATCGCTGGCTGAATTTGATGTTTTTAGTGCAGCATTTGATGGAGTCAGGTTTTTAAGAGCCAATGCTACATCTAGTGCTGTGACAGTCAGATTACTCCAGCAAACTGCAACCATCACTTTACCTCTATTTAGAGATGAAGTTGTAGAAGGTGCAGAAACCTTTACCTACACTCTTAGCCCCGTACCAGGATATGACTTTGTTCCTGGTGAAAACGCAATTAGCTTCACAATTAACGATACTGCTCCATCAACCCTACCAGTAGTCAGCCTCACAGCTACACCTGGAAGTATCAGCGAAGCAGAAGGAACAGTCTTAACATTAACCTTTAACACCATCGGCGATATTCCCCCCGAAGGTATCACCGTCCGTCTACAAGGTGATGTGGCCAATATTCTCAGACAGTTCACGGCGGCGCAAGTACGATTTGATGCCGAAGCGAATGTTTTCTACCGATTTGACCGTCCCTTGGTAGAGACTGGAGTCACAGGGGGAACATTGGATCTGTTTGCCCTCGAAACAGACCTGAGCAACTTCACCTTTACCATCCTCGAACCGACGGCAACAATTAACCTGCCTGTCTTAAACGACATCTTAGAAGAAAGCGACGCTACCTTTACCTATACCCTCCAAGCAGGAGAAGGTTACACAGTAGATCCCGCCGCCAGTTCTGCCAGCTTCACCGTCACTGATGGAGTACCCGGAGGAGTTGGGCCAGTAGTTAGTGTTTCTGCTACTCCCACCACCCTGTTTGAGTCAGAACAAACAGTCCTTACTATCACCTTTACCCTCGACAGCCCACCCCCAGAAGGCGGTGTTGTCGTCTACCTAGATAGTGGTGTACCCCGCTCCATTGCTCAATTTAACGTAACGGTGGATAACCCCCGTAATCCTGAAGATACTCTCAACCCTGTTGGTTTAACTACCACAGGCGGCGCGATCGCCGGCACAAATGAATTTGTCAGTGCCGTACTTTTCCGCATCACCGAGCAGACTGCAACGATTACAGTACCGGTGTTTAATAACGGTGAAGTAGATGGGCCACGGACTTATACCTATACCCTCCGCGATGGGGAGCAGTATCAAGTTAACCCCGAAGCCAGCCAAGTAACCATAACAATTGATGACGCTATGACCATTGAACAGCCAGTATTAGGTTTGACAGCCAGCCCAGTAGTCAGCGAAGCAGACGGGCCAGGCTTGGTGTTGATATTCAATGCCCAAGGCATCATCCCAGAAGAAGGGATAGTAGTCAGCGTTGGTGGAGACTTCCGTACCTCAGCCGTTTCACAAGGGTTGCAATTCCGTCAAGTAGTGGAATCCGAAGGCGTGGAATATCTTCGCTTTAACCGTGACACCCAAGCCTACGAGTTCCGGCTGACCCAAGCTAACGCCACAGTTACCATTCCTGTATTTGATGACATCGTAGAGGAAGCAGACACCACCTACACCTACCAACTACTAGCCAGTGAAGCCTACGCTTTAGACCCCGCAGCAACTTCAGCCGCAGTTACTTACGTAGATGGTGTACCTGGAGGAGTCGGGCCAGTAGTTAGCATCTCCACTGAGCAGACAGCCCTCAACGAAGGTGATACCCTAACTGTTAACTTCAGTGTGGATGGGGAAATCCCAGAGGGAGGCTTGACAGTATTTGTCCTCAGTCCCACCAGAGGCGCATTAGGTGAGTTTGTCATCTTTAACCCAGATGGTACACCTGCTGTCACATTGGAAGGTATTGCTGGCTTCCCAACCCCAGATGGTACTGGTGGTGGTTTCTTCGTCACCTTGACCCAAGCTACTGCTTCTCTGAGCTTGAAGGTGTTTGATGATGGTCCAAATGAAGGAGTTGAAAGTTTCACCTTCAATTTGGTGGATGGGGAACAGTATCAAGTTAACCCTGATGCTAGTAGTATCGCTTTGACTATTAGTGAATACCCAGTAGTAGGATTCACAGCCAGCCCAGTAGTCAGTGAAGCAGACGGGCCAGGCTTAGTGTTAGTATTCAACGTTGCAGGCATCATCCCAGAAGAAGGACTAGTAGTCAGCGTCGGTGGAGGACTAAGAGCATCAGTCCTAGAAGAAAGCCTGTTAATCCGTAACCGAGTGGAATCAGAAGGTATTCAATACCTGCGCTTCAACAGCACCACCCAAGCCTATGAGTTCCGGTTGACCCAAGCCAACAGCACCATTACCATTCCCGTTTTTGATGACATTCTGGAGGAAACAGATACCACCTACAGTTATGAACTATTAGCGGGTGAAACCTACAGAGTAGATTCAGCAGCAGCTACAGCAGAAGTCACCTATGTCGATGGTGTACCTGGAGGAGTTGGGCCAGTAGTTAGCATCTCCACTGAGCAAACTGCCCTCAACGAAGGCGATACCCTAACCGTTAACTTCAGTGTTGACGGAGAAATCCCAGAGGGAGGCTTGACAGTATTCGTCCTCAGTCCCACCAGAGCGTCATTAGGTGAGTTTGTTATCTTTAATGAAGATGGCACACCTGCTGTCACCTGGGAAGGTATTGCTGGCTTCCCAACCCCAGATGGTACTGGCGGCGGTTTCTTCGTCACTTTAACCGAACCGACAGCATCCTTGAGCCTAAAGGTGTTTGATGATGGTATCGGTGAAGGAGTAGAAACTCTCACCTTCAACTTAGTTGATGGGGAACAATATCAAGTTAACCCTGAATCTAGTGGTATCACTTTGACAATTGGGGAATTACCAGTAGTAGGATTCACAGCCAGCCCCGTGGTGAGTGAAGCAGACGGGCCAGGCTTAGTCCTGTTCTTCAATGCCCAAGGCATCATCCCAGAAGAAGGCATAGTAGTCAGCATTGGTGGAGACTTCCGCACCTCAGCAGTCACCCAAGGGTTGCAATTCCGTCAAGTGGTTGAGTCAGAAGGTGTTGAATATCTCCGCTTTAACCGTGACACCCAAGCTTATGAGTTCCGCTTAACTCAAGCTAACGCCACCGTTACCATTCCTGTATTTGATGACATCGTAGAGGAAGCAGATACCACCTACACCTACCAACTACTAGCCAGTGAAAGTTACAAAGTAGACGCAGCAGCAGCTACAGCAGAAGTCACCTATGTAGATGGTGTACCTGGAGGAGTCGGGCCAGTAGTTAGCATCTCCACAACACAAACCAACCTGCAAGAAGGTGATACCCTAACCGTTAACTTCAGTGTCGATGGCGAAATCCCAGAGGGAGGCTTGACAGTATTCGTCCTCAGTCCCACCAGAGCTTCATTAGGTGAGTTTGTTATCTTTAACCCAGATGGCACACCTGCCGTCACCTGGGAAGGTATTGCTGGCTTCCCAACCCCAGATGGTACTGGTGGCGGTTTCTTCGTCACTTTAACCGAACCGACAGCATCCTTGAGCCTAAAGGTGTTTGATGATGGCCCCGGTGAAGGGGTAGAAACTCTCACCTTCAACTTAGTTGATGGGGAACAGTACCAAGTTAGCCCTGATGCTGGTAGTATCACTTTCACTATTAGTGATCCTCCCATTGTTGGTTTCACAGCTAGCCCAGTAGTCAATGAAGCTGAAGGTACAGGCTTAGTCCTGACGTTCAATGTCCAAGGCAACCTGACAGCAGAAGGCATAGTAGTCAGCGTTGGTGGAGATTTCCGCACCTCAGCAGTCGAACAAGGTCTGCAATTCCGTCAAGTGGTTGAGTCAGAAGGTGTTGAATACTTACGCTTTAACCGTGACACCCAAGCTTATGAGTTCCGCTTAACCCAAGCCACTGCTACCGTTACCATTCCTGTATTTGATGACATCGTAGAGGAAGCAGATACTACCTACACCTACCAACTGTTAGCCAGTGAAGCTTATGCACTAGACCCCGCAGCAACTTCCGCAGATGTCACCTATGTAGATGGTGTACCTGGAGGAGTCGGGCCAGTAGTTAGCATCTCTACTACACAAACCAACCTGCAAGAAGGTGATACCCTAACTGTTAACTTCAGTGTAGATGGCGAAATCCCAGAGGGAGGCTTGACAGTATTTGTCCTCAGTCCCACCAGAGCTTCATTAGGTGAGTTTGTTATCTTTAACCCAGATGGCACACCTGCCGTCACCTCGGAAGGTATTGCTGGCTTCCCAACCCCAGATGGAACTGGCGGTGGTTTCTTCGTCACTTTAACCGAACCGACAGCATCCCTCAGCCTGAAGGTGTTTGATGATGGTGCTAATGAAGGTATTGAAAGCTTAACCTTCAATTTAGTGGATGGCGAACAGTATCAAGTTAGCCCTGATGCTGGTAGTATTGCTCTGACTATCAGTGATACCCCAACCAATCCTGTTGGTGATGCTGGTGACAATATCCTAGTTGGTACTAACGCCAAAGATAGTCTGTTTGCTAATGCTGGTAACGACAAACTGTTTGGTGGTCTTGGTGATGACTATCTATTTGGTGGTCTCGGTGACGACCTACTAGATGGTGGCGAGGGTAACGATGCACTGTTTGGCAATAATGGTAATGACACCCTACTCGGTGGTGCTGGTAATGACTACTTAACTGGTGGTACTGGCGATAACCTATTAAATGGGGGTGACGGTAACGATATCCTCTATGGTGGTGCTGGTAATAATACTCTGTTGGGTGGTGCTGGTAATGACATCATCTACAGTAGCACTGGTGATGACCTAATTAATGGTGGTCTTGGTAATGACACTATCTTCTTGAATGGTGGTCAAGATACCGTGGTTGTGGCTCAAGGTGCAGGTGTTGACACTATCAACAATTTCCAAGTCAGCTTGGGTCAAAAGGTTGGTTTAAGTGGTGGACTCACCTTTGAGCAACTAACTTTAACTCAAAGCGGTTTGGATACGTTGGTGAAAGTCGGTGATGAAACTCTGGCTGTGTTGAAGTTTGTTCAATCTATTGATTTGAGTTCTTCAGCTTTTACAACGGTCTAATGATTTTGTGGTGAATGGTTAGTTATTGACAATTCACCGTTTTGGGATGGCTGAATGAAAGTGTGAGTTGATTTTCATACCTCAATTCAGCAATGCCTTAATTAATTTTAGAGGGACGCAGAGTTACGCAAAGTATTTCTCGAAAACCGATCCGGAACACTTGTTGAGTAAACATTTCATGAATCGGAAAACCCTATTATGACAAGTTTAGTAAACTTCAATGCGATCGCTGGTGCTTTTGACTCTCAAGATAATTTAGTCGCATCAGCAATTGTCAAATCTCTAGAAGATGGTACTTCTCTGCTAACTTTTGTGTTTAGTGTTGATGGCGAAGTCCCCGCAGAAGGATTAATTGTCACTGTGAATAGTGATATCGCTTTTCGTGATAACTTCAGTAATCTGGGACTTCAACCATTTTCTCCTGGCGGTGAATTTGTCGGTGCAGTCTTCAACGCAGATGGGGAAGCTACTGGATTTAAATTTAAACTGACTCAAGCAAATGCGTTAATCAATCTTGCTGTTAAAGATAACGGTGCTGGGACGCAAACAGCAACTTTCACACTGGAAGTTGGCGATGACTACAGCATTGGTGATAGTTCCTCAGAAATCACCTTCTACGCCAGCCTTGAGGAAGTACCTACTCCTAGTGTGACACCGGAAATCAGCCTGAGTGTGGAAAATGCCACTATTAGCGAAGCTGAAGGTAATACCACTACACTCAACTTTACCCTCAGTGAACCACCACCAGCCGGAGGTGTACTCGTTTATGTTAAGAGTAATACTCAAACTGGTGGCGAAGGCGACCCCGCAGGACGGGATATATCGGAATTCGATGTTTACAATGCTCAAGTTGAGGGGGGCGTTTTCCCTGCACCTAATTTTGCTGCCAACGGTTTTTACTTTAAAATCACTGAGCAAACCGCTAGTATTACTCTGTCAGCCTTTGCTGATGATGCCGTTGAAGGTATTGAAGAATTGACTTTCAATTTGCAATCAGCCCCCGGTTATACGATTAATGAAACTGCATCAGGAGCTACTATCACAGTAGTAGATGATGCAACCTCCCAAATTCAAGTAAGTCTCACCACCTCTCCACAATTGCTGATTGAGTCGGAAAGCACTGTATCACTACATACTTTCAATCTCAGTGCTACGCCACCAGCCGCAGGTGTGACTGTATCGGTAAATGCTCCCAACCTGAACGAGTTTAACCTTGATGCTATCCAAGTTGAGGGAGGGGAAATTGTCGCTGTCAGCAGTGATGGATTTGACTTAAAAATTACTGCTAAGTCGGCAACGATTCAGCTACCTGTGCAGGCGGATGGTGTGGTTGAATCTGTTGAGACGGTAGTGTTTAGCCTGTTACCAGGTGCAGGATATCAGGTAAATCAGGCTGCAAATTCTGGTAATTTTACGATTGTTGATGTACCTGAATTAGCACCTCCTTTGAGTGAAGTTAGTGAACCCAACGACACAATTGACAGGGCTTTTGATACAAGGTTGAGTGCAGCTGCGCCTTTCTTTACTATCAATAGCACCCTGGATTTTGATTTTGATAATAGCTACGTCACTGAAAACGGTTTAGTTTATGTAGATGCTTCCGAAGATGTAGACTTCTACAAAGTTGAACTGAAAGCTGGTGACACTATCAAAATTGATACTGACTCCAATCAATTTGCAGATGGGAGAAAGGTAGATACTTGGTTGCGTCTGTTCGATGTCAGTGGTACAGAATTAGCATCTAATGATGATGGTGCAGCCCCAAATGAAGTTTTTGACTCTGGTTTCCAGTCCTACATTGAATTTACTGCGCCTAGTGACGGTGTTTACTATGTGGGCGTGACTCTGTATAACAACAGTGAGTATGACCCCAACAAACCTGCTAGTGGTAATGGTTATAGCAGCACCGACCCGGATGAGTATGGTACTGGTGAGTATACCCTCAACATCAGTCTCAACAACCCCACTGGCTTTGTAGCTGGAGCGACGGAAATTCCCCCAGGTAATGGCGAAGGCCCTACCATCTTCCTGCAAACGGTCGCCGGAACTTACAAAAATGATTTCGAGAACCGCGATTTTCAAATTTTAGCCCCGGCTTTGGTGGAAACATCTGGGGAAGATGCGGGTTCTGCACTGAATATTGTCTTGGTTGCTGGTGGTGAAGTTCCCGAAGAAGGGATTGATGTTTTTATTACCAGTAATATTGTTCTGACAGATTACTTTGGTGGTGTGGAAGAAGATTATTCAGTAGCTTATGGGGGGAATCTCAACGGTAAACCCTTTAGTCGTGGTGGGGAATTTCTGGATGCTGTTTACAACGAAGCTGGTGAGGCTATTGGCTTTAGGTTCAGGCTGACGGAATCTTTTGCTACGATTACCCTCAATCCCACAAATCGAGAGGAAGCGGAAACTGACGGGGCAGAAACGGCTACATTTACTATTGTGGAAAGCCTTGGCTACCAAGTCAATCCGGCTGCTAGCAGTTCTACTGTCACCTTCTACGATACCCTAGAGCAAGTTCCTGCTCCCTCGGTGACTCCAGAAGTTAGTTTGGCGTTTAGCACCACAGAATTAATTGAGTCGGAGGAAACTTCTTTCACAATCACCATTTCTCTGAGTGAACCACCTCCAGCAGAAGGTGTACAAGTTTACATCAGTGGCAATGCTCAGGATGCCTTGAATGAGTTTAGCATCTTCCAAGCACAGTTTACTGGTGGTGTACCGATCGCCGATGGTGCAGTTAGTGGCTTCTATTTTAAGTTGTTGGCTCAAACTGCAACTATTACCTTACCTGTATTTAACAGTACCGACATTGTTGAAGGGATTGAGGAATTTAATTTTGAGGTCAAGCCTGGAGTTGGTTACACTGTCAATCCAGAACAGAGTTCGGCTGTCATTACGATTAAAGATACTCCTGAGTCGGAGATTCAGGTTAGTCTCAGCACTGAACCACAGGTGTTGATTGAGACAGAAGGAACTGTCGCTAAGCTGAATTTTAGCTTGAGTGCTACCCCACCAGTTGCAGGGGTGATTGTCACCGTCAGCGTGACTGATATTGCTGAAAACTTTGTCACAGATAGCTTGGTGGTAGAGGGAGGGGAATTACTGGGATTTTCGGCCGCAGATAATACCTTCACTCTGAAGATTACCGAAAAGACTGCGAGTTTGAGTGTAGCGATCGCCAACGATAATATCGCTGAAGGTGTCGAAACGGCTACTGTAAGTCTCTTAGCTAGCGATGGTTATCAAATTAACCCCCTAGCTAATAGCGGTACATTGACACTCGTGGATTCACCAGAACTAGCTCCTAGTTCCCTAGAAGAATCTAATGATACTCTAGCAACTGCGATCGCAACTGGTTTGACTACAACTAACACTACAGTCACCTTTGATGGCGAAATCGCTGAGTATACCGTCGGGGAAGGTGAGGAAAGTATTCAGGTTGACGGGACTGAGGATGTAGACCTATACAAAGTCAATCTCAAGGTAGGGGAGAAGCTCTCAATTAACGTTGATGCGGCAGAAATTGATTCTAAGTTACTGTACGCACAGTTGCGAATCTTTGATGCAGAAGGTAATGAACTGGCGAAGACCGATTTTGATGACTTTCAAGCCTCACCAGATGAGGTGTTCTCAGCCTTTAATGACCCTTACTTAGAGTTCACCGCCGAAACAACTGGTACTTACTATGTTGGCATCAGTCAGATTGGTAATGACTACTATGATCCAAATATGGTTGGTAGTGGTTCTGGTTGGCTATTTGCTGATTTCGGAATTGAAAATGGTGACTACACAGTTAGTTTTAATCTAACTCCAGAGCAACCCACCAACCCCGTTGGGACTTCAGGTGATGACACCCTGATTGGGACTTATGAGGAAGAGAGCTTGTTTGGTAATGGTGGTAATGACACACTCTATGCTAGAGGCGGTGATGACAAGCTATTTGGCGGTGCTGGCGATGACTACTTAGATGGTGGCGAAGGTAACGACGCACTGTTTGGTGGTGCTGGTACAGATACCTTGTTGGGTGGTGCTGGCAATGACTACTTAACTGGTGGTGCTGGCAATAACCTATTAAATGGGGGTGACGGTAACGATATCCTCTATGGTAATGGTGGCAATGACACCTTACTAAGTGGTGCTGGTAATGACATCATCTACAGTGGCTCTGGCGATGACCTGATTAACGGTGGTCTGGGTAATGACACCATTTTCTTGAATGGTGGACAAGATACCGTGGTTGTGGCTCAAGGTGCAGGTGTTGACACTATCAACAATTTCCAAGTCAGCTTGGGTCAAAAGGTTGGTTTAAGTGGTGGACTCACCTTTGAGCAACTAACTTTAACTCAAAGCGGTTTGGATACGTTGGTGAAAGTCGGTGATGAAACTCTGGCTGTGTTGAAGTTTGTTCAATCTAGTAGTCTGAGTTCTTCGTCGTTTACTGTTGTTTAAGTGAGAGTTTAAACGCAGAGGAGCGCAAAGGTAAGCGCAGCGAAAAGTTCTGGAGGAGGGTTTCTCTCCGTAGGAAACTTTTCAAGAGAGAGGTACGCAAAGTAGAGATGTAGCATTGCTATGTCTCTACTGACATTTTTTAGAGAGGTTCTAAAAGTATGGATTTTAGTCTGTTTTATTTTGATGGTGATGGTTCTGTTGCTCGGCCGAATCAATATCAGCTTTTGATAGCCAGTGCTAAGTTTGCTGATGCTCACGGTTTTACTGCTGTTTGGACTCCAGAGCGACATTTTCACGCTTTTGGTGGTCTTTACCCAAATCCAACTTTAACAAGTGCGGCTTTGGCGATGATTACTGAGCGGGTGCAGCTACGGGCTGGGAGTTTTGTGTTACCTTTACATGACCCTGTACGGGCTACGGAAGAGTGGGCTGTGGTGGATAATTTATCACATGGTCGGGTGGCGATCGCCTTTGCTTCTGGTTGGACTGTGGATGATTTTGTTTTGGCTCGTGAACCCCATGCTAACCGCAAAGCTGTGATGTGGCGCGATTTAGAGGTGATGCGAAAGCTGTGGCGGGGTGAAGCTATTGAACGTCAAGATGCGACTGGGAAAACTTTTACCGTAAAAACACTGCCTCGTTCTGTACAAAATGAACTTCCTATGTGGATGACTTGTCAATCTTCAGAAACTTTTGTGGAAGCAGGAAAATTAGGAACTCATGTTTTGACTTCCTTGTTAGGTGGTACTCTTAATGATATTGTTCCGAAAATTCAACTCTATCGGAAATCTTTAGCCAAACATGGACACGATCCCCAAGGTGGGAAAGTGGCACTGATGATTCATACTTTTTTGGGGGATGATATCAATGATGTGAAAGCAAAAGTTACACAGCCTTTCTGCAATTATCTGAAAACTCACTACGACTTGCTGGAAAATCTGGCTAAGGGTATGGGGTTAAATGTCAGTATCAAAAACTTCTCGGAAGATGATATTGATAGTTTACTGCAATTTGGCGTGGAAGGATTTATGAAGGGGCGATCGCTCATTGGCACTCCCGCCAGTTGTCTTCCCTTTGTTGAACAAATTCGCGCGGCTGGTGTAGATGAAATTGCTTGCTTAATTGATTTTGTGCAAGATTACGATTTGGTGATGGATAGTTTACCATTTGTTAATCAATTAAAGCTGATGCAGGGAAATAAAAAATCAGTGGTTGGTGTAAGGGTGTAGGGGAGTTTTGGTTAGGTTTTAAGTGCATGAAAAAATGGTGTAACTTAACGATTATTTTGGGCTTGTTGAGTCTATCTACAGCTTGTACAACATCACAGGCAAATATTAATTCTAATGCTCAGATTGCAGTCGAACCTGCACCGGTGACTGCTGTAATTGCACTGGGACAAATTGAACCAGAAGGGGAAGTAATTAAGCTTTCTGTTCCTAATGCTCAAGATAGTCGGGTTAACCAAATTTTGGTGAAGGAAGGCGATTTTGTTAAAACTAATCAAGTTATAGCCATTTTACAGGGAATTGACCAATTAGAAGCTGATTTACGCGATGCCGAGGCTGATGTGCGTTTACAGGAAGCGGAACTTTTAAAGGTGCAGCAAGGTGAAGCTAAACAAGCGGAAATTGCGGCACAAAGAGCTAATATTACTCGTTTAGAAGCACAGTTAAAAGCGGAAACTATCCAAAAACAAGCAGCTATAGATAGTGCAGCAGCCACGTTACAAGAAGCACAATTAACTTATCAACGTCGTCAGAATTTATCTAGTGAAGGTGCAATTGCTCTTGCTGATGTAGACACAGCTAAACGAGAATTAGCCACGTCTGAGGCTGCATTAATGGAACAAAAAGCGGAATTAGAAAAAACTATCACAACTCTCCAAGCACAAATTAACCAAGAACAGGCAACATTAGCACAATTAAAAGAAATTCGTCCTGTAGATGTCAGAATTTCTAAAGTTAGGTTAGAGAAAGCAAAAATAGCTGTCACTCAAAAAAAAGCTCTGTTAGAAAATGCTAAGGTGCGCGCCCCTTCATCTGGTCAAATATTAAGAATAAATACTCGGATTGGTGAACAGGTAAATACTAGTCAAGGCATTGTAGAAATAGCACGTACTGATAAAATGTTTGCTGTGGCTGAGGTTGCGGAAACTGATATTGATAGAGTGCGTCGCGGACAAAGAGCAGTTATTAGTAGTGAGTATGGCGGTTTTAGCGGTGAAATTAAAGGGACTGTTGAACAAATCGCTTTACAAATTGGTAAGAGAACTTTGCAAAATGCGGCTAATTCTAGAGGCCCTACTACTGATGATAATTCACGGGTGATTGCGGTGAAAGTGCGGATTGACCCGAAATATAATTCTAGGGTTGCTGCTTTAACTTATATGTTGGTACGGGTAAAGATTGATATTGGGGGGTAGGTTTTGGGAGGGAAAGTATATATTTAAAACGCAGAGGGGCGCAAAGGAAAGCGCAGAGGGGCGCGGAGGTTAAATAAGGATGTGTGTTTGGTGTTAAATTCTATTTATAAGAGCATACGGTTTCGTTCTCCACTGGCTTGGTCGCAGTTGTCTTATCAAAAAACTCGTCTTTTGGTGGCGATGGGGGGAATTGCTTTTGCTAATATATTGATTTTTATGCAGTTGGGGTTTAGACAATTATTTGCTAGTGGGGCTACGGCTTTACCGGAAAGTCTTCAGGGAGATTTATTTCTAATACATCCAGATACTAGGTTTTTGGGTTCAATTGAATTTGATAGGTTGCGACTTTATCAAGCGGCGGGAATTTCCGGTGTTGTTGATACTATTCCTCTCTATATTAATTCTGGTGTTGCTTGGGCTTATAAACAAGAATTTCAGTCTTATGAAGCACGGGTAATTGCTTTTAATCCTAATAGGAAAGTTTTTAATATTCCTGAACTCAATTCTCAACGTTATAAAATTAGTGTACCTGATAGTTTTTTATTTGATAGGTTGGCTAAACAGGAGTTAGGAACTGTTGTTGCAGATTTTGGTAATAATCCAGATAATCAATTGCCAGTTTTAATTAATCGTCGGAAGTCTGATATTGTAGGTTTATTTAGTTTGGGTAATTCCTTTTTTCTGGGGACGGGTAATTTAGTTACGAGTGAAGCTAATTATGCAGAAATATTTGGCAAAGATATTTTAAATCGAGTTAGCATTGGTGTAGTTATTGTTAAACCAGGTGTGAATCTGGCGGCGGTAAAGGCTGGTATTGAAAAAAATGTACCCGGTATTAGTGTCTATACTCATGCAGAGTTAATCGCTAAAGAATTGAAATATCAAGAGGAAAACCCGGCTGGATTAATTTTTAGTTTTGGTGCGGTTATGGGGTTTATTATTGGGGTGGTAATTGTTTATCAGGTTTTGTATGCGGATGTGAGAGATCATTTAGCTGAATACGCTACTCTCAAGGCAATGGGTTATTCTGATATTTATCTTTTATCGGTGATTTTTCAAGAAGCAGCAATGCTGACAGTGTTAGGTTTTATTCCTGGTTTTTTGATATCGGTGGGAATGTACAGTTTTCTTGCAGATTTAACACGCTTGGAACTGGCGATGACACCTGATTTGGCTATTATGGTATTTATTCTGACATTAATTATGTGCTTAGTTTCAGCTGCGATCGCCTCTAGTAAACTCCGTTCTGCTGATCCCGCAGATGTTTTTCATTAAAATGCTTAGACAGTTTTGGCGCATCGGTAAACTTTATTGGCTTTCTGGAAAGAAGTGGCAAGCTACGGCACTCCTTTTTCTGTTACTATGTCTCTCACTCATCAGTACAGTAGTTACAGTTGTCTTAAGTCTATTCCTCGGTGAATTAGAATCATCCTTAGCCGCAGTAGATAGTAACCGATTTATCCAAGCGGTGGCGATTTTTTTGGGAATATTGCTTATCGGTGTACCCATTCTTGCCCTAAAAACCTATTTGCAAGCTCAATTAAGTTTATCTTGGCGACAATGGTTAACTACATATTTTCTTAATCAATATCTGCATCAACGGAACTTTTACCACCTGACTACAACATCGGATATTGATAACCCAGATCAGCGTATTACGGAAGATATTCAAAATTTTACCCAACAATCGCTTTATTTTGCCATAGTCCTATTAGACTCAATTTTACAACTGATTGCATTCTCTGGAGTCCTCTGGCGCATTGCACCTACATTAATGGTGTTTTTAATCATTTATGCTGTAGTTGGCACAATAGTCACCACAATAGTTTTTGGCAAAACCTTAGTCGGAATTAACGTTGAACAACTCAAACGAGAAGCCGATTTACGCTACGGCTTGATTCGCGTGGGGGATAATGCAGAAGCGATCGCATTTTACCAAGGACAAGCAGTAGAATCTCAAGAAATCTGGCAAAGGTTTCTCAGAGTCGTCAACAACTTTACACATTTAATTCGTTGGCAATTAGGCTTAGACTTCTTTCAAAACAGTTATCAATACATCACCTTTTTACTACCAACATTTATATTAGCCCCCCGAATTTTAGCGGGTGAACTAGAAATAGGCGTATCCGCACAAGCTGGAGTAGCTTTCCGCAGTATTTTACTAGCTTTAGGTTTAATTATTAGTCAATTTGAGCAACTGAGTAACTTAGCCGCAGCCGTCACTCGGTTAGATGAATTGCAAAATAGTATTGAAAGACTAGAAAACCCCTACCCCTCTCCAAACCTCTCCCCTGAAAGGAGAGAGGCTTTAAATATTCCCCCTTCCCTTGTAGGGAAGGGGGTTAGGGGGTTAGGTTTTCCACATAACAAGAAAAATCAGAGTGATGAAGAGGAGTATTTAATTAACTTAGTTGCAGATTCCTACATCAGTTTTCAAAACGTCACCCTACACACCCCCGACTATCAAAAGATTTTAGTCAAAGATTTATCCTTTACCGTATCCCCTCGAGAATCCCTATTAATCACAGGTAAAAGTGGCGTAGGTAAAACCTCTGTATTGCGTGCATTAGCAGGATTATGGCACTCTGGGAAAGGAAAAATTACCTATCCAAAATCACACCTACTCTTTTTACCCCAACGTCCCTACATGATTCTCGGCAGCTTACGAGAACAGCTACTATATCCCCAAACTAACCACAGCGTATCAGAAGATGAACTCTTACAAGTGTTACAGCAAGTAAACTTAACAGACTTAATAGAAAGGTTCAACGGCTTAGATAGCATCACCGACTGGGAAAGAGTCTTATCAGTTGGAGAACAACAAAGGCTAGCATTTGCCCGCTTACTAATACAGTCTCCCCAATACGCTATTCTAGACGAAGCCACCAGTGCCTTAGACGAAACGAATCAAACCCAACTTTATCAACAACTCCAAACAACCAAAATCACCTACATTAGCGTCGGACATCGCTCCTCACTCCGCCCATTCCATCACCACACACTAGAACTCCTAAAACCTCCGCGCCCCTTTGCGTAAACTTCCGCGCGACGGCAGTCGCTACAACGGGGGAAACCCCCGCAACGCGCTGCCTCCCCTCTGCGTTTAATCACCCACTAGACTTATTAATAAAAACTTGCAATAATAAAACCACATAATTAACTTTTAAGCTTCTAACTAATCATTACTTTCTACCTTACTCAGAAATTCCCAAGAGTAAGTACATATTGATATGACATCCTCCCAGCCCAACATCCCCCAACAGCTACAAAGCCGTTTAGCCTCACTCTCCCCCGAAAAACGAGCTTTACTAGAAAAACTACTCCGCCAAAAAGCCAATTCCAGCCAAACTATTCCACCCCGCACCAATAACACCGAGTTACCCCTTTCCTTAGCACAAGAAAGACTGTGGTTTCTGCATCAAATCAACCCCAGCGATTCATCCTATAATATTGCAATTTCTTGGCAATTAGCAGGAAATTTGCAAATTTCGACTTTATTGGCAAGTTTACAAACAATTATCCAACGCCACGAAAGCTTAAGAACTGCCTTTTTATCCCAAGAAGGTAAACCTTATCAAAAAATTGCCGTAAATATTGACTTACAACTACCAATTATTGATGTACAAGACTTACCACCGCAACAACAAGCACAAACAGCCCAAGATTTAGCCAAACTAGAAGCTAGTCAACCCTTCGATTTAACTCAAGCCCCCTTGATGCGGGTGAAATTAATTCGCCTCGCACCAAATCAAGCAACTCTGCTGTTAACACTACACCATATCATAGCTGATGGATGGTCACGGGGCATCCTGTTGCGAGAGTTAGCAACTTGCTATCGTGCATTCATAAACGATGAGCAACCATCTTTACCTGCATTATCGATTCAGTATGCAGATTTCGCCCTATGGCAAAGAGAATGGTTGCAAAGAGAAGAAATACAAGCACAATTGGCATACTGGCAAGAAAAATTAGCCAAATTGCCAACCCTAGAACTACCAACAGACTACCCACGCACCGCACTACAAAAGTTTAACGGGAAAACAGACTCATTTTTACTACCCAAAACCCTTTTAGAATCTCTGAAACAATTAAGTAAGCAGCAAGGTGTAACGCTGTTTATGTTGTTGTTAGCGGCTTTTAAATTGTTGCTACATCGCTATTGTCAGCAAGATGAGATTGTTTTAGGCGTACCCAGTGCGAACCGTAATCATCAACAAATACAAAGTTTAATTGGTTTTTTCGTCAATACTTTAGTATTACGCACAGATTTATCTGGAAATCCCACCTTTACTACCCTCCTCGAACGCATACGCACCACCGCCGCCGAAGCCTTTGAACATCAAGAAATTCCCTTCGCCAAAGTTGTAGAAGCATTGCAAATAGAACGGGATTTGAGTCATAATCCCTTAGTGCAAGTGATGTTTCAGGTACAAAACGAAGCTTATCAGTTACAGAATGATTCCCAGTTAGATTTACAAATACCAGACTTAGAAATTCAGCAAACTTGGGTAGAAACTGGCGCAACCAAATTTGACTTAACTTGTCATATAGTAGAACGTTCCCAAGGTTTGCTAGTGGTGATGGAATATTGTACAGATTTATTTCAGCAGCAGACTATCACCCGGATGATTCAGCACTTGCGAGTTATCCTCACAGCCATTGTCGAAAACCCCAGCCGGAAAATTTCTGAAATTCCCATTCTCACACCCCAAGAACAACATCAAATCTTAGTGGAATGGAATCAAACCCAGGTTGATTATCCCCAAAAATGGTTACATCAACTATTTGAGGAGCAAGTTCAGCGCACACCTGATAATATTGCTGTTTGTTATCAAGAGCAAACCCTTACCTATCAAGAACTGAATAATAAAGCTAATCAACTGGCGCATCATTTACGTACATTAGGCGTAGGTTGTGAGTCTTTAGTGGGGATTTATTTAGAACGTTCACCACAATTAATTATAGCCTTACTAGCAGTTCTCAAAGCTGGAGGCGCGTACATCCCCCTAGATAATAAACTCCCCCCTGAACGTTTAGCCTATATGCTTGGGGATGCTAAACCGGGAATTATATTAACAATGGCTGCATCGGTGACAGCATTATCAGATTATCAAGGCAGTGTAGTCTGTTTAGATGAAGATTGGCAAGCGATCGCTCAAAACCCAGAACAAAACCCCCCCAACATAGTTACAGGAGAAAATCTCGCTTACATCATTTACACATCCGGTTCAACTGGTAAACCAAAAGGCGTAATGCTTACCCATCGAGGATTAGCCAATTATCTCCAATGGGCGATTCAAACCTATCCAGTAGATTTAGGGGTGGGTGTACCTGTACAATCTGCCATTAGCTTTGATGCCACCATTACCAGTTTATATACACCCCTACTCGTAGGGAAAGCGGTAATATTGCTACCAGAAGCCGAGGAAATCGAAGCACTTCAAAACGCCCTCAGTTCCCCAAGCAATTTTAGTTTAGTTAAACTTACCCCTGCCCATTTAAGCATACTCTCTCAACTTCTACCGCAACCTAGCTTTGCACAGGATGTAGAAAACCCCTCTCCAAAGACGCGAAGCGGCTTCTCGCTAGAGTACCTCTCCCCTGCAAGGAGAAGCCACTGCGTTGGGCGGGTTTCCCGACTTGAAGCAAGTGGCGTAGAGGCTTTAAATATTGCCCCTTCCCTACTAGGGAAGGGGGTTAGGGGGTTAGGTTTTCCATCTGACGTGAACAGTCAGCCATCCCCCCAAGCATTCATCATTGGCGGTGAAGCACTAACGGAACAACATTTAGAATTTTGGCGCAGTTATTTTCCCCAAACAAAGTTAATTAATGAATATGGCCCCACAGAAACCGTTGTAGGATGCTGTATTTATGATGCGACATTGGGGACTGGGAAAAATTCTGGTAATGTACCTATTGGTCGTCCTATTGCCAATACGCAACTTTATATTTTAGACCGATATTTACAACCCGTTCCCATCGGCGTACCTGGAGAACTATACATTGGTGGCGCAGGAGTCGCCAGAGGTTACTTAAATCGCCCCGAATTAACAGCAGAGAGATTTATTAATTGGGGACTGGGGACTGGGGACTGGGGACTGGGAATTACCTCACTCAGCACTTTATACAAAACAGGCGATCGCGCTCGTTACCTCAGTGACGGTACAATAGAATACTTAGGCAGATTAGACGATCAAGTAAAAATTCGCGGATTTCGGGTGGAATTGGGGGAACTTGAAGCAATTTTAAAAGCTCACCCCTCAGTACAAGATGCAGTAGTCATCCTACGGAAAGATCACCCCCAATCGTCTCAATTAGTCGCTTATCTTGCCGGAAATAAGCAAACGGTAGATTTTCGGCAATATTTAGCGACAAAATTACCGGCTTATATGTTACCTTCAGCCTTTGTCTGGCTGGAACAATTACCATTGACAACCAACGGGAAAGTTGACAAACAGCAACTTCCCGCACCCGTAGCCAAACCACAGTCAGAACAAATCGCGCCACGTAACACCGCAGAAGCAACCCTAGTAGAAATCTGGACGGAAATTCTCGGTGCAAGCGTTGGTATTCATGATAATTTCTTTGAGCGTGGGGGAGATTCCATCCTGAGTATTCAGATGGTAGCGAAGGCGAATAATGCAGGAATCAAGTTAACACCCAAACAATTATTCCAGCATCAAACCATCGCAGAACTAGCAACTGTGATGGAAATCGCGCCGACAACTCAAGTAGAACAAGGGATAGCGACGGGAATAGTCCCCTTAACGCCGATTCAACATTGGCTATTTGAGCAAAATTTGCACAAATGGGATTACTTTAACCAAGCCGTACTTTTGGAAGTAGCGGCAGATTTAGAGGTAGATTACTTAAAACAAGCAATTGAGGAACTAGTATTACATCATGACGTATTGCGTTCTTGTTTTATTAATTCCTCCTTAGATGCTGCATGGGAGCAAGATATAATTCCCAGCTTCGATCATCACGATATACTGACAGTTGTTGATTTAAATGGATTCTCAGCAAACCAGCAAACCCAGCAAATTGAATCAATCGCCTCTCAATTGCAAGCTAGTTTAGATTTAGCTCACGGGATATTATTTAAAGTAGCCTTGTTTAAACTAGGAGATAATCAAAATCATCGCCTACTATTTATCATTCATCATTTAGTTGTGGATGGAGTTTCTTGGCGAATTTTGCTAGAAGATTTAGTCACAGCCTATCAACAGCTAAAATCCAAGCAAACACCTGTAAAACTACCATCAAAAACCACATCTTTCCGAGAATGGGCGCAAAATCTGGTGAATTACGCCGAATCAGATCAAGTTGTCGCACAATGCAAAACTTGGTTAGAAATTCTCCCCAAACAATTACCCCAATTACCTTTAGATAAGATTGGTAAAGGTGATAATAACATTGCATCTGAGACTGAAGTTCAGGTTAAGCTAGATATCAGTCAAACTCGCGCCTTACTAGAAGTAGTACCCAAAGCCTACCATACACAAATCAATGATGTATTATTAACCGCTTTAGCAATAACTTATAGTCAATGGACAAAACAAAATTCTGTACTGATTGACTTAGAAACGCATGGACGAGAAGATTTATTTGCTAATATCAACATCACTCGGACAGTAGGTTGGTTTACTAGCATTTTTCCAGTATTTTTAGAATTAAAAAATATAAATGACATCGGAGAAAACTTAAAATATGTAAAGGAAAGACTCAGAGAAATTCCGCAAAAAGGTATTAGTTATGGACTGCTACGATATTTAAATCCAAATCAACAGATATCTCAAACTTTACAAGCAATACCCCAATCTGCTATTAGTTTTAATTACTTGGGACAACTAGATTTATTCACCTCCCAAGGATGGATTCTGGGACTAGCAAAAGAATCAACAGGATTATCATCCCACCCTCTAAATCAGCGTCGATATGTACTAAATATCAATGCTTGGATTGCACAATCTCAGTTACAAATTCAATGGCGGTACAGTCGCAATTTACATGACACAGCCACCATTGAAAATTTAGCCCAGCAATTCATTCAAATATTACAAGCAATAATTCAACATTGCCAAGCACCAAATAGCGGCGGTTACACACCGTCAGATTTTGCAGGTGCGCGTTTAAATCAGCAGCAACTCGACAAACTTTTAAACAAGCTTCAGCCAAAGAAAAGGTAGTGAAAGTGGAAAGCACTATTATCGACATTTATGAACTTTCTCCCATGCAAGCTGGGATGTTATTTCACACCTTGTATGCTCCCAATTCAGGCGTATATTTTGAGCAGCGTAGTTGTCTAATTCGCGGTAATTTGAATAAAGCCGCTTTTCGTCAAGCTTGGCAGCGTGTAGTTGAGCGTCATTCAGTGCTGCGGACTGCTTTTCACTATTCAGAGTTAGAAAAACCACTGCAAGTAGTATATGACAATGTAGAATTACCTTGGCAAGAATTAGATTGGTGTGGTTTAGAAGTTGCTGTACAACAAGCTAAATTAACTGAGTTTTTAGAATGTGACTGTAATTCTGGTTTCAATTTACAGCAACCTCCCCTCATGCGTTGTGCTGTAATTCGTTTAGAAGCCAATAAATACCAATTTATCTGGAGTCACCATCATTTACTCATGGATGGTTGGTGTAACGGGATTTTATTAACAGAAGTTTTCACACTATATAAAGCATTTTGTCAAGGTGACGATGTAACATTACCATCACCCTTCCCCTACGGTAATTATATTCTCTGGTTACAGCAACAAAACCCAGAGCAAGCGGAAAGCTATTGGCGCAAGCAGCTTCAAGATTTTACAGCACCGACAGTTTTGCGGAATAGGGACTGGGGACACTTCGACAAGCTCAGTGCATCGCTGGGGACTGGGGACTGGGAAGAAGTAGACGAAAGAAAATCCTCAGTCAACAGTCAACAAACTGAACAACTACAAAACTTTGTCCGTCAGCATCGTCTCACCCTCAATACTTTAGTACAAGGAACTTGGGCGTTATTGTTAAGCCGCTATAGCGGTGAGAATGATGTTGTATTTGGTACTACTGTTTCCGGTCGTCCTCCAGAATTACCACAGGTAGAAAGGATAGTTGGGCTATTTATCAATACTTTACCTGTGCGCGTCGATGTAGATGGAGAGATGCAAATAATACCTTGGTTGCAACAATTGCAAGCACAACAGGTAGAAAGAGAACAATATAGTTATAGTTCCTTAGTAGATATTCAAGGTTGGAGTTCCGTTCCCCGTGGAACATCTTTATTTGAGAGTTTGCTGGTATTTGAAAATTATCCAGTGTCGATAGAATCGGTAATCAAAAGTTTTGATCAGACTCTACAAATTGAAGATACCCAAGGAGTTGAAAAAACAAATTATCCTCTAACATTAACAGTAATTCCTGGGCGGGAGTTGTTATTTAAAGTTAGTTATGATGTCTCTTATTTTGATGCAGCAACGATTTCGCGTCTTTTAGGACATTTGAAAACTTTGCTGATGTCAATGGTGAATGAACCTGAGCAAAGGCTTTCACAACTATCAATGTTAACGGACCAGGAGAGGCAATTAATATTAAAAGATTGGAATCAAACTACACAAGCATATCCAAATCAGTGCATTCATCAGCTATTTGAGGCGCAGGTGGAAAGAACACCTGATGCGGTTGCGTTGGTTTTTGGTGAGGAATGTTTGACTTATAGAGAACTGAATAATAAGGCTAATCAACTGGCGCATTATTTGCAGCAGTTGGGGGTAAAACCGGAAACTACTGTGGGAATTTGTTTGGAACGTTCCCCGGAAATGTTAATTGGGATTTTGGGGGTGCTTAAGGCGGGTGGGGTTTATTTACCTTTAGATCCAACTTACCCTGATGAGCGGGTGAGGTGGATTTTGGGGGATGCTCAGGTGGGGATGATTTTAAGAAAGCTCACGCAGAGGCGCAGAGGCGCAGAGGAGGAAAGGAGGGTTGTTTGTTGGGAGGGAGATGGGGAGGTGATCGCTCTACAATCTATTGAGAATCCGATCAGTGATGTTACAGCAGAAAGTTTGGCTTATGTAATTTATACTTCTGGTTCTACGGGTAAACCGAAGGGGGTAATGATTGAACAGCGATCGCTCACTAATCTAATCACAGCTTTGCAGCAGCAGTTAAAAATCTGTTATACAGACAATTGGTTAGCAATTACGACTATTGCTTTTGATATTGCGGCTTTAGAGTTATTTTTGCCTTTAATTGTCGGTGCGCGAGTTATTTTAACACCACAAACAGCTTTAGTTGACCCGTCACAGATAGCAGCTATCATCGAACAGCAGCAAGTCACGGTGATGCAAGCTACCCCGGCTACTTGGCGTTTACTTATCGCTCATGGTTGGACGGGTAAAGCAGATTTAAAAATTCTCTGCGGTGGAGAAGCTTTGGATAAGTCCCTGGCGCAGCAGTTGTTATCATCAGGTCAAGAAGTCTGGAATCTCTATGGACCGACGGAAACAACTATTTGGTCAGCAGCACAAAAACTCATTCCAGATGAACCAGTTACCATCGGTCATCCCATCGCCAACACCCAATTTTACATCCTTGACCAGCATTTACAATCCGTTCCCATCGGCGTACCCGGAGAACTCTACATTGGTGGTGCGGGAGTCGCCAGAGGTTACTTAAATCGCCCCGAATTAACGAAAGAGAGATTTATTAGTTATTCGGATTTGGGCAGCATAGACCATCTTACACCAATGCCCAATGCCCCATGCCCCATGCCCCATGCCCTATACAAAACAGGCGATCGCGCCCGCTACCTCAGTGATGGTACAATAGAATACTTAGGTAGATTAGACAACCAAGTAAAAATTCGGGGATTCAGAATTGAATTAGGTGAGATTGAATCGCTACTCAGCCAACATTCAGAGGTACAAGCGGCTATTGTAGTTGTGACAGAAGATACCACTGGTGATAAACGGTTAGTTGCTTATATTGTCTCAGAAAATCCAGAAATAACGGATTTGCGGCAATTTTTGGCAAAGCATCTCCCAGATTACATGATTCCTTCTCAATTTATCATCTTAGATGCACTGCCGCTAACTCCTAACGGTAAAGTTGACCGTCGTGGATTACCGAAGCCACAATTTAAAACATCATCACACACAATTGCACCACGCACACCCACAGAGGAATTATTGCTGAATATTTGGCAAAATATATTGAATTTAAATTCAGTGGGAATTACCGATAATTTCTTTGCTTTGGGTGGTCATTCTTTATTAGTTATTCGTCTGGTTTCCCAAATTCAGCAGGTTTTTGGGGTAGATATTTCTTTACGTCAAATATTTGAAAATCCTACCATTGCTGAATTAGCAACCTTAATTGATTCTTCTCGATTAAATACATACCTATCTAACTCAATTCCTGTGAGGGAAAGTACAGATAAAATATTACTTTCCTTTGCTCAACAACGTTTGTGGATGTTGTCGCAAATCGAACCAGAAAACCCATCCTACAACGTAGCTGCTGCTTTACGACTTACTGGTGATGTCAATGTTCATATCCTGACGCAAAGTTTGCAAGAAATTATCCAGCGTCATGAAGTTTTGCGTACCAGGTTTGTAAATGTCAATGGTCAAGGAATAGCTGTCATTGCAACAGAAATCAATTTCCATATCCCGGTTGTAGATTTAAGTTTTCTTCCCCCATCTCAACAGCAAAAACTTGTCCAAGAACTTGCACAAGAGGAAAGTCAACAACCTTTTAATTTAGAAATCAGTTCACTTTTACGAGCCAAATTATTATATTTAAATACTCACGAATACATCCTATTATTGACCATGCACCACATTATTACTGATGGTTGGTCAATTAATGTATTCGCGCAGGAAATGGCGAGTATATATCAAGCATTTTCTCAAGGACAATCTTCTCCTCTACAACCATTAAAAATTCAGTATGCTGATTTCGCTGTTTGGCAGAGGTCGCAAAGTGATAAATTTAAATATCAAGTTGAATATTGGCGACAACAATTAGAGTCAGCACCAGAACTATTAGACTTACCTACAGATTATCCGCGTCCAGCTATTCAAACATTTCGAGGTCAGCGTCACAGTTTTACAATATCTGAAGAATTAACAGAGAAAATTAAACAACTCGGACAGGAAACCCACACTACATTATTTATGGTAATGTTTTCGGCGTTGAGTATCTTGTTGCATCGCTATAGTCAACAAGAAAAAATCGTCATTGGTAGTCCTGTTGCGAATCGTCATTATCCTGGGACAGAAGGATTAATTGGCTTTTTTGTGAATACTTTCGCACTGTTAATTTCCCTAGAAGATAATCCCACCGTCGCGGAATTATTACCACGGGTGCGGGAGATGGTGTTATCTGCATATAGCCATCAAGATGTACCATTTGAGCAGGTAGTGGAAGAGTTAAAATTAGGGCGATCGCTCTCTCATTCGCCCTTGTTTCAAGTTATGCTGGTAGTTGAAAATGCACCTACCCAGCCAATAGAAATTCCTGGTTTACGTTGGAGTCCCCTAGAAATTGATGGCGGTACAGCAAAATTTGACCTCACCTTAATGATTGCGGAAACAGACGCAGGTTTACAAGGTAAATGGGAATATAACTGTGATTTATTTACTGAAACAACGATTCACCGTTTTACAGAACATTTTCAGAATATTTTGTTGGGAATGACTTCTGAACCTAGTCAAAAAATTTCTGATTTACCTTTGATGAGTCGGGGAGAACTTCAGCAAATAATCAATTTTGGTACTTCGCCAACAAATCCCATCATTCATTGCATACAAGAATTATTTGAGCAGCAAGTCGCAAAATTTGGTGATGAAATTGCAGTGATTTGTCACCATCAAAAACTTACTTACTCAGAACTCAACATCAAAGCCAATCAACTTGCATATCATCTTAAATCTTTAGGAGTTCAGCCAGAAGTAGCTGTAGGAATTTGCGTTCACCGTTCCCTAGATTTTATCATTGGTATTTTAGCAATTCTCAAAGCTGGTGGTTTCTATGTTCCCTTAGACCCAACTTATCCCCAAGAACGTCTAGAATTTTTAATTGAAGATGCTCAAATACAGGTACTACTCACCCAACAGCAGTACATCCCCCAACTACCTGATTTACCTATCTTCTGCTTTGATACAGACACAGCAAACCTAACACAGCACCCCACAAGCAACCCCGTCAACCACACCACACCCGAAAATCTCGCCTACGTCATGTACACCTCCGGTTCTACAGGAGTTCCCAAGGGTGTATGTATACCCCATCGTGGTGTAGTGCGACTCGTCCAAGATTGCAATTATGTAAATTTAAGTGCAGATGAAACCTTACTTCAAGCCGCACCAATAGCTTTTGATGCTTCTACATTTGAAATTTGGGGAGCATTATTAAATGGTAGTCATTTGGTAATTTTATCTAGTCAACAACCCACATTAGCAGAAATCGGACAGGCTATTACACAACATCAAATTACTACCCTGTGGTTAACAGCCGGCTTATTTCACCTGATGGTAGATGAACATCTTGAAAGTTTGAAATCAGTCAAACAATTAATCGCTGGTGGTGATGTTTTATCTGCTGTACATATTAATAAATTGCTGCAAACCTATCCTGAATGTCGTGTAATTAACGGTTACGGCCCTACAGAAAATACTACCTTTACCTGTTGTCATAGTGTGACCGATATCTGTGAGAGTAACACTGTTCCCATCGGTCGTCCTATCAATAATACTCAAGTTTATATTCTCGATAAGCACCTCAACCCAGTACCCGTAGGCGTTCCCGGTGAGTTATATATTGCTGGTGACGGACTAGCGCGTGGTTACTTAAATCAACCAATCAATTCAAAATTCAAAATTCAAAATTCAAAATTAAGGAGTTGTTTACTCAGCACTCAGAACTCAGCACTCAGCACTCTCTATAAAACAGGCGATCGCGCTCGTTACCTGGCAGATGGTACAATTGAATACTTAGGGAGATTAGACAATCAAGTAAAAATTCGGGGATTCCGCATTGAGTTGGGTGAGATTGAAGCTGTATTGAGTCAGCATCCAGGAGTACGGGAATGTGTGGTTATTGCTCGTGAAAAACAACTCATAGCCTACTTTATATCTTCAAATAGTACACCTGATAATCTGAGAGAATTTTTACAGCAACGTCTTCCTGATTATTTAATTCCTCATTTTTTTGTTGCTTTAGAAACTCTACCTCTAACAGTTAACGGTAAGGTAGATAGACAGAAATTACCAGCACCAGAAATTACAATTTTTCCAGATGGAACTGTACCGCGTTCTGATATAGAAGCTAAGTTAGTAGAAATTTGGTCATCAGTTTTGAATTTGTCCCAAGTGAGTATTTATGATAATTTCTTTGCGCTTGGTGGAGATTCAATTCTGGCGATTCAGGTGATAGCTAAGGCTAATCAAGTAGGATTACAATTAACGCCTAAGCAGCTTTTTCAATATCAAACTATTGCTGAAGTTGCAGGAGTTATTACTGTTGATAAATTTTCTTTACCGCCGCAGGGGATGGTTACTGGTGCTGTGCGTTTGACTCCGATTCAATATTGGTTTTTTGAGCAGGATTTGGTGAATCAACATCATTTTAATCAGGTGGTGTTTTTGGAGTCTGGGGAGAAGTTAGAATCTGAGATTTTAGCTGAGGTGGTTAGGGGTTTGTTGTTGCATCATGATATGTTGCGGTGTCAATTTGGAGGGAAGAATTTTATCACGCAGAGGCGCAGAGGCGCAGAGAGAGAGATAGGAGAAGTTGTTGAGTTTGGTGGGGATGTTCCTCTGGTTTTTTGTGATTTGTCGGGTTTGTCTGGGAGTGAACAGGATAGAGTTATTCAAGAGGTTGCTGGTGAAGTTCAAAATGATTTAAATATTGGTGATGCTCCTTTATTGAGGGTGGTGCATTTTGATTTGGGGGAGGTTTCTAGGTTATTAATTGTTATTCATCATTTGGTTGTTGATGGGGTTTCTTGGCGGGTGTTGTTGGCGGATTTTGAAACTGCTTATCAACAAGCTTTGGTGAAACGGACAATTAATTTACCTGCTAAGACTACTTCGTTTCTAAGTTGGGCGGAAAAGTTATATGATTATGCTCAGTCGGAAAGTTTAAAACAGGAATTAATATATTGGTTATCAAGTAAATACGCGGAAGTTAAACGATTACCAATTGATTATCCTGATGGTGGTAATCAGGTGGTTGATATTGAGACTGTGACTATCAAACTTTCTGTGGAAGATACCCAAGCTTTACTTACAGAAGTTCCTACGGTTTACAATACACAAATTAATGATGTGTTATTAACGGCTTTAACGGCTACTATCTCAACCTGGATAGATAATCCTTTGGTGTTGCTTGATTTAGAAGGTTATGGACGTAATTTCCCAGGTGAAGGTATAGATATATCTCGCACTGTGGGATGGTTTACAGCAATTTATCCCTGTTTGTTATCAAAGGAAAGTGATGATTGGGGAGAAATGCTTAAAGGTATTAAAGAACAATTGCGAACAGTACCCAATCAAGGATTTGGTTATGGAATACTCCGCTACCTTGATGATAGTGAAGCAAGTCAAAAATTGCGTGATTTACCCCAAGCGGAAATTAGCTTTAATTATTTAGGACAATTAGATTTAGGTTTGGAACATGGAAAATTGAAATGGCTACCCTTATCTGGAATTACAACCCAAGATAAACAACAAACTCGACTCTATGCTATAGAAATTATTGGGTTTGTCCGTGAAGGTAAATTACAGTTTGATTGGATATATAGTCAACAGCAGTATCAACAAAAGACTATTTCCCAATTAGCAAAGAATTTCCAGCAAGGATTAGAAGCAATTATCCATCACTGTCGTTTACCTGATGTGGGAGGTTACACACCTTCTGATTTTGACTTAGCTAATTTAAATCAAGAAACTTTAGATTTAGTCATGGGGATGATTAGTTTTGCACCGGAGGGTTCGCAATGAATACAACTCTAAATCAAAAAATGATTGAGGATATTTATCCCCTCTCACCTTTGCAGCAGGGTATGTTATTTCATAGTCTATATGCGCCTAACTCTGGTGCTTATGTGGTACAGGTAAGTTATGAGTTACATGGTAATTTAAATATTCCAGCTTTTGAGGCTGCTTGGCAAGATTTAATCAATCGTCATCCTGTTTTACGCACAGCTTTTGTTTGGGATAATTTAGAAAAGCCGCTACAAGTAGTTGGAAAGCAAGTAAAATGTCATATTAATTATCTTGATTGGTGTGAGTTTTCAGTTCAGCAACAACAGGAAACTTTAAAAGTTCTGCTACAGAAACAGCGAGAACAGGGGTTTAATTTATCCCAAGCACCTCTGATGCAAATGACACTTATTCAGTTGAAATCTGAAGTTTATCAGTTTGTTTGGAGTTATCACCATTTATTATTAGATGGTTGGTCTGTTCAGGTACTTTTAAAAGAATTTATTGTTATTTATCAAGCATATAGTCAACAACAAACACCTGTTTTACTCAATCCACGTCGCTATCGAGATTATATTGGGTGGTTACAGCAACAAAACTTGGCGGAAGCTGAGACTTTTTGGAAACAGCAATTACAGGGGTTTGTGTCGCCAACGCGGTTAAATGTTGGTCAAAATATAGATGTTCGTCCCGATAATTTACATAGTCATTATTACGAGGAAAAAATTCAGCTTTCAGTTGAATTAACTAGCAAACTGCAAACCCTAGCCAAACAACAACAATTAACCATCAATACCTTTGTCCAAGGTGCTTGGGCGTTATTGTTAAGTCGCTATAGTGGGGAAAAAGATGTTTTATTTGCTACCGTTAGTGCAGGTCGTCCCAGTGCGCTGAATGGTGCTGATGCAATGGTGGGATTGTTTATTAATACCTTACCATTCCGCGTGTTAGTTTCTCCTGAAGAAACACTATATCAATGGCTGCAAAAGCTACAAAATCAGCAAGTAGAAATACGGCAATATGAATATAGTTCCTTAGTAGATATTCATCGTTGGAGTGAAGTTTCACCATCCATACCACTATTTGAAACCTTAGTGGTATTTGAAAATTATCCCATTGAACCTGCTCTGAAACAGTCTTTAGCATCTTTGGAAATTCGCAATATTCAAGGGATGGAACAGACGAATTATCCTCTGACACTGTATGCTGTTTCCGATTCGCAGCTTGCTTTAAGAATTTTATATGATAGCGATCGCTTTCACCATACCACCATCAGCCAAATCTTAGAACAGTTAGAAACCCTCTTGTTAGGAATGACACAGGGAGATTGTACTTTATCCGCACTCCCATTTCTCAGTCCCACCCAACAACAGCAAATACTCATTGACTGGAACGCCACCACCCAAGAAATTCCCCAGCAATGCGTCCATGAAACCATCAGCCAGCAAGCACAACAAACACCGGAAGCGACAGCAGTTGTATTTGCTGATAAAACCCTTACTTACGCCGAATTAAACGCCAAATCCAACCAAATTGCCCATTATTTACTACAACTGGGAGTCAAACCCGAAGACCGAATTGGAGTTTGTTTAGAGCGTTCATCGCCACTATTAATCATAACCCTACTAAGTATCCTCAAAGCTGGTGCAGCCTACGTACCACTAGACCCCACCTTCCCCCCAGAACGTCTGCGTTTCATGATGGCAGACGCAGAGTTAACATTATTACTCACACAGACATCTTTAAATAGTATTATTACTGAAAAAATAGCAACAATTAACCTCGATGAATTAGAGGAAGATATTAGCCAGCAGTCAATTTTTGACCCACAAATTAAAGTAACACCAGAACAACTAACTTATTTAATTTATACATCTGGCTCAACAGGAAAACCAAAAGGGGTGATGATTGAAGCGCGATCGCTCGTGAACATTTTAACAGACCTGAAACAAAGGTTATCAATTAGCCCCAACGACAAACTCCTAGCAGTCACCACCATCGCCTTTGACATCGCCGCCTTAGAATTATTTTTACCTTTAATTACAGGCGCACAAGTCATTTTACCCCCCCAAACAGCCTTAGTTGACCCTCGCCAACTTGCAACCTGCATAGAACACCATCAAATTACCATCATGCAAGCCACCCCCGCAACTTGGCGGTTACTTCTAGCCAGTGGTTGGGAAGGGAAACAGGACTTAAAAATCCTCTGTGGTGGCGAAGCATTAGATAACACCCTAGCCCAACAGCTATTATCTTGCAGTCAAGAAGTCTGGAATCTATACGGCCCAACAGAAACAACCATTTGGTCAGCAGCCCAGAAACTCAGTATAGATGAACCCGTAACCATCGGTCATCCCATCGCCAACACCCAATTTTACATCCTCGACGAACATTTACAACCCGTTCCCATTGGCGTACCAGGAGAACTATATATAGGTGGTGCAGGAGTAGCCAGAGGATATTGGAAACGCCCAGACTTAACAGCAGAAAAATTTCTCATCAAAACTCCTCCTCTCTGCGTCTCTGCGTCTCTGCGTGAGAAAATCCTATACAAAACAGGCGATCGCGTCCGCTATTTAGAAGATGGTAAACTCGAATACTTAGGGAGACTAGATTATCAAATCAAAATTCGCGGATTTCGCATCGAACTAGGAGAAATAGAAGCGGTACTAGCACAACATCCCGCAGTAGAACAAGCAGTAGTCACCCTGCGAGAAGATGAACCAACAGAACCCCGCATAGTAGCTTACATAGTCTCCCACCCTGAAATTATCCAAACAGAACTACGCACATTTTTAGGTGAAAAACTACCTATATATATGATGCCACCGGCATTTATATTTTTAGAAAAATTCCCTCTCACACCCAACGGTAAAATAGACCGCAAAGCATTACCAAAACCCAACAATTTATTTTCAATAACCACTAATAACTTCATACCACCACAAACCCAAATAGAGCAAACACTAGCCAATATTTGGCAACAATTATTAGGTAGAGAAAACATCAGTATACATGATAACTTCTTCGACTTAGGAGGACATTCCTTATTAATAGTCAGAATGCAAGGACAACTAAACCTAAAACTCAATCAAAACATTTCCCTAGTAGACCTATTCCGTTATCCCACCATCAACTCCCTAGCAAAACACTTAACCCAAAACACCCCCACACCAGATAAAGAAATAGAAAACAGAATCTCCCAACAACAAACCGGAAAACAAAGACTCCTCCAACAAAGACAAACCCGACTAAAAACCTAACCCTCACAAATCCACTCTCCGCGCCCCTCTGCGCTTACCTCCGCGCCCCTCTGCGTTTAAAAAACTATATGAACAACCCCACAGGACTAGAAATAGCAATAATTGGCATAACCGGGAAATTCCCCGGTGCGAATAACCTAGAACAATATTGGCAAAACCTCCGCAACGGAATCGAATCAATCACCGACTTAACCGACGAACAAATCCAAAAAAACGGCGTAGACCCCACACTATTAAAACATCCCAACTACGTCAAAAGACAAGCCATAATAGACAACATCGAAGAATTTGACGCAGAATTTTTTGGCTTCAATCCCAGAGAAGCAGAAATTCTCGACCCCCAGCACAGACTATTTTTAGAATGTGCTTGGACAGCTTTAGAAGACGCAGGATATAACCCAGAAAACTACACCGGAGCAATAGGAGTGTATGCCGGTGCAGCCATGAATAACTATTTATTAAACTTAGTCACGAACCCACAAATTCAAAATCAAATTAGCCGCTATCAACTATTTCTTTCCAACGATAAAGACTTTCTCACCACCAGAGTTTCTTATAAATTAAATTTACGAGGACCAAGTTTAGATATTCAAACAGCTTGTTCCACATCCTTAGTAGCAGTTCATGTAGCTTGTCAGAGTTTATTAAGTGGTGAATGCGACATAGCCCTAGCAGGGGGTGTATCCTTAGCAAAAGCCACAGGTTACTTATATCAAGAAGGCGGAATTTACTCACCTGATGGCCATTGTCGCGCCTTTGATGCCGATGCTCAAGGCACAATTGCAGGTAGTGGTTTAGGTATCGTAGTCCTTAAAAGACTGCAAGAAGCTATTGAAGATAGAGATTATATTCATGCTGTAATTAAAGGTTCAGCTATTAATAATGATGGCGGTTTAAAAGTCAGTTACACAGCACCGAGAATTGATACCCAAGCAGCAGTAATTCGCGCCGCACAAGCATTAGCTGAAGTAGAACCAACAGAGATTAGTTACATTGAAACCCACGGAACAGGAACAGCATTAGGTGATCCCATTGAAATCGCCGCCTTAACTCAAGCCTTCCGCGCCGGAACAGAAAAAACTGGATTTTGTGCCATATCATCAGTAAAAACCAACATCGGCCACTTAGATGCAGCTGCGGGAATTGCCAGTTTAATCAAAACAGTTTTAGCACTCAAACACCAACAAATTCCCCCCAATTTACATTTTCAACAACCAAATCCCCAAATAGATTTTTCCCAAACACCCTTTTATGTGAATACTAATTTAGTTGACTGGAAAACCGACAAAACACCCCGCCGTGCTGGTGTCAGTTCCTTTGGAATTGGAGGGACAAATGCTCATGTAATTTTAGAAGAAGCACCTGTTTTTGAGCGAGGGAGCAGGGGAGCAGGGGAGCAGGGGAGAGATTATCAACTGTTGGTAGTTTCGGCTAAAAGTGAAAAAGCTCTTGAAGAAGCAACAATTAATCTGGCTACACATTTACAACAGCATCCAGAATTCAACCTTGCAGATATTGCTTATACCCTCCACATAGGACGACAACATTTTGCATATCGCCGGATGGTGTTGTGTCAAACCACAGAAGAAGCGGCGCAAATTTTAGAGAAAGAAACTAAATACACTCATACAAATTCCCAAAAAAGCCCAAGTATCGCCTTCATGTTTCCCGGCCAAGGTAGTCAGTACCTCAACATGGGTAAGCAATTATATGATACAGAAGCTATATTTCGAGAGCAAATAGATCATTGCTGTGAATTATTACAGCATGATTTGGGATTAGATTTGCTATCCATCCTATTTGAAACAGAAAGCATTCCCAGTCCCCAGTCCCCAGTCCCCAGTCCCCAGTCCCAAACCATCTACGCACAACCAGCATTATTTATAATCGAATATGCCTTAGCAAAATTATGGATATCTTGGGGTATTCAACCACAGGCCATGATTGGTCATAGTATCGGAGAATACGTAGCAGCCACTTTAGCAGGTGTCTTTTCTCTCCCCGATGCTTTAAAATTAGTCGCATTGCGTGGTCGCTTAATGCAGCAATGTCCAACTGGTGCAATGCTTTCGGTAGGAATGTCAGCAGTTAAACTACAACCTTGGTTGACAGATAATCTAGTGATAGCGGCATACAATGCACCAGAATTATGTGTAGTATCTGGTACTGAAGCAGAAATTACCCAACTAGAAACAAACTTAAATCAACAGGGAATTTCCAACCGTAGATTACAAACATCTCACGCTTTCCATTCACCCTTAATGGAGTCCATGATTACTCCATTTATCGCCGCTTTTCAGAAAATTACACTGCAAAAACCCAAGATTCCCTTTATTTCTAACGTTACAGGAACTTGGATTACAGCAGAACAAGCAACTGATCCGCACTACTGGGCAAATCATTTACGTCAACCTGTACAATTTGCCACAGGAATCAAAGAACTGCTAACAGAACCTCAGCAAATTTTACTCGAAGTAGGCGCAGGACGGACACTTTCTACCTTAGCCAAACAACAAACCAACACCCACACAATTTTATCTTCCTTACGCCATCCCCAAGATACACAATCAGATGTAGCATTTTTACTGCAAACCTTGGGTCAATTGTGGTTAGCAGGTGTATCAATTGATTGGGAAAATTTCTACACACACCAACAACGTCAACGTTTACCATTACCCACCTATCCCTTCCAACGTCAGCGTTACTGGATTGATTTGAAAGCAGAGGATACCCAGTCCCCAATCCCCTATCTCCAATCCCCAGTCCCTCAATTTTATCTCCCTTCTTGGGAACGTAGTTTACCCCATCCCCAGGTAGACATAGCTGAAAAACGCTTGTGTTGGCTGGTATTTACAGATAATTACGGTATTAGTCAAGAAATAATTAATACTCTACAAGCGGTTGGACATGATGTAATTATTGTGAGCCAAGGTGAAGAATACGACCAACCCGCATATCGTAATTTTACAGTTAATCCTCAACGCTCACAGGATTTTGTCGAGTTGTGGTCAGATTTAGAACTGCGAGAGCTAATCCCTCACCATATTTTATATTTATGGGATTTAACTGATACACAACAGCAACCCGTCAGTTTATTATATCTAGCACAAGCAATTTATTCCCAGTCAATTGAGCAAGCAATAGCATTAATGCTAGTCACCAATGATGGGAAATTGGTGTTAGGAAATGAAAACATCCACCCAATGAAAGCCACAGTTTGGGGTATGGGTAAGGTGATTTCTCAAGAAATACCACAATTAACTTGTCAGTGTGTTGATATTTCATTAACAAGCGCAGTTAAGACAAACGAACAAATCGCCCAACAATTAATTACAGAGTGTTTCAATAATCAGAATGATTCTGTAGTTGCTTATCGGGGTAATTATCGATGGAATCATATTTTTAAACCCTTATCAATAGATACCACTACATCACAATTATCTTTGCGGGAAGGGAGAACTTATGTAATTTTAGGAGACTTAATAACAGGTTTAGGAAAAGTATTTGCTGAGTTTTTGATGAAAATGTCAGCGGGATTAGTGCTAATTAGTGATGTCATTCCCGCAACTCTCAAACAAAGTTTAGATAATGCTGGTATTGATTACTTATCACTCAATATAGATATTACCAAGCAAGCAGAATTAGAAAATGCGATCGCTCAAGCCGAAACAAAATTCGGACAAATAAATGGGGTATTTTACTCCACACCTATGAGTAATGAGCATTCAATGGCATTTTTACCCCAATTAACTCTAAAACACTGGGAATATAACTACCGTACCAAAATCCAGGGCTTATCTGTTTTAGCTGAAGTTTTGCGCCATAAACATTTAGATTTCTGTGTATTACAATCTTCCCTATCCACAGTGTTAGGTGGTTTAGGTTTAGCTACTTATGCTGCGGCGAATGCAGTAATTGATATGTTTGGTATCCAACAAAATCAAAATAGCAAATTCCCCTGGATTAGCATTAACTGGGATGCTTGTCGTAGTGACTTAAAAACAGATATTAATCATAGTTTCGCCGCTAATTTAGCAACATTAGCACTCACACCGGCAGAAGTATGGCAAGCAACCCAACATATTATCAAATTGGGTTTACCAGAATCGATTGTAGTTACAAAAGCCAACTTAGACAAACGTTTACAACAGTTGGTAACAAACACCCCAACCAAAATCAAAACAGAAACCGATCGCACCCACACCCGTCCCCAACTAACCAATGAATATATTGCACCCCGTGACGAAATTGAAACAGCGATCGCCCAAATTTGGCAAGACTTATTAGGAATTTCCCCCATTGGGATTAATGATAGCTTCTTCGACTTAGGCGGACACTCCCTACTAGCCATCCAAGCCATTTCTAGATTACGCGATCGCTTTGGTGTCGAACTCTCAATGCGAAACCTCCTCTACGAAGCACCCACCATCGCCGCAATCGCCACAATCATCACCACCCAAAACCAAAACCTAGAACAAATGACAGCCCTACTCACAGAAATCCAAACCCTCACCCCAGAACAAATCCTCCAACAACTCAACACCCCCTCTTAAAACTCCGCGTACCTCTGCGTTTACCTCCGCGTACCTCTGCGTTTAAAAAAAATGTCTAACTACTCACAAATCCTCTCAACCCTAACCCCAGAACAAAAAGCCTTATTTGAACGCCGCTTAAAAGAAAAAGGATTAACCCTCCCTCAATCCTCCACCATTCCCCCACGCAACCAAACAGAAAACATCCCCCTATCTTTTGCCCAACAACGCCTCTGGTTCATCCAACAACTAGAGCCAAATAGCTACATTTATAACGTTCCCTGCGTCCTCAAAATGCAAGGAAACTTACAACTATCCGCATTAGAATCAGCCATCAACGAACTTAGAAAAAGACACGAAACCTTAAGAACATATTTCAGCACCAATTCCGAAAATCAACCCATTCAAATTATCGAACCTTGGCAACCCATCCCCTTAAAAATTATCGACACAACCGAACAAATCGAAAAAATAGCATTAACAGCCGCACAAACACCCTTTGATTTAACTCAGCCTTTATTCAAAACTAGCATCTTCCGGTTAGCTGAAAACGAACATATATTATTAATCACAACCCATCATATTATTTCTGACCGTTGGTCAGTCGGTGTCTTTCTTAAAGAAATTTCTCTATTATATTCAGCTTACGTGCGGGGAGAATCTTCACCATTGCCAGAATTACCCATTCAATATGCTGATTGGGCATTGTGGCAAAGACAACAATTACAAGGTGCATTTTTAGACGAACAAATTAATTATTGGCAAGAAAAATTAGGCGGTGAATTGCCTGTTTTACAATTACCTACTCCGCGTAAAGATGTATCTACATACTCTGGCTCACAATATGCAGTTGCTCTTTCTTCCTCTTTATCTCAAGCAGTAAAAACCTTAGCAGCCAAGCAGGGTGTCACATTATTTATGCTACTGCTGGCGAGTTTCCAAGTATTACTATATCGCTACACAGGAGAAGAAGATTTATTAATTGGTACAGATATTGTTAACCGCGATCGCCAGGAAACAGAAAATCTCATTGGTTTATTAGTCAACACTGTAGTATTGCGTACCAATTTAGACGGAAATCCTACAATAGCAGAATTATTAAAACGAGTACGTGAAGTAACGCTTGGTGCTTTTGCTCATCAACATTTACCTTTTGAAAAGTTGGTAGAAGTTCTGAATCCCGAACGTCATCTTAATCAAATGATGCCTTTATTTCAGGTAAAATTTGATTTACAACTGGCAACAGTACAACCACCTCAACTAGCAGGATTATCTGTAGAAAGGTTGCCAATTAATGATGATACAGCGAAATATGAATTACGTCTAAATTTACAAGATACTCCCCAGGGAATTAAGGGACAATTTGAATATAGTTCGGAATTGTTCGATGCTGCTACTATTGCTCAAATGGCGGAGCATTGGCAGATGCTTTTAGAAAGTATAGTGACAAATATTGATGCGAAAATATCAGATTTATCTTTATTAACTGTTCAGGAAGCAAAATTATTAATTAATTGGAATACGACATCACGGGAATATCCTCAGCATGAGTGTATTCATGAATTATTTGCAGCGCAGGTTGAAAGAAATCCTGATGCAATTGCTTTAATTTTTGGTGAGGAAGCTTTTACTTATCGAGAAATTAATATTAAGGCTAATCAACTGGCTCATTATTTACAAACTTTGGGAGTTAAGCCAGAAACGCCTGTGGGAATTTGTCTGGAACGTTCCCCGGAAATGGTGATTGGGATGTTAGCTATTCTCAAGGCTGGGGGGTTTTATGTTCCGCTCGATCCGGCTTATCCTGATGCTCGATTAGAGTATATTTTGGATGATGCGAAAGTTGAGATTATTTTAGGAAAGCTCACGCATTCGCCCTTGGCGTTCCCGCAGGGTAGGCGCAAAGCCGCAAAGGAAGAGGGGAGGGTTGTTGATTTAGGAGATTGGGAGAGTTTTGGGGAATATCCTGTTACTAATCCTGTGACGGATGTTAAGCCGGGGAATTTGGCTTATTTGATTTATACTTCTGGTTCTACTGGTAAGCCTAAAGGGGTGATGATTGAGCATCGCAGTCCAGTTTGTTTATTGTACTGGGCGCGTGAGGTTTTTTGTGATGATGCGATTTCTGGGGTGTTGGCGGCTACTTCTATCTGTTTTGATTTATCGGTGTTTGAGATTTTTGTCCCGCTTTGTTGGGGGGGTAAGGTAATTTTGGCGGAAAATGCTCTGGAATTGCCGAATTTACCAGCTAAAAATCAGGTGACGTTAATTAATACTGTACCAAGTGCAATAACTCAACTTCTCAACTTTAATGCTATTCCTAATTCTGTTAACACAGTGAATTTAGCGGGTGAACCTCTGACATGGAAATTGGTACAGCAACTTCAACAACTCCCCCATGTTCAGTACATCTATAATCTTTATGGACCTTCGGAAGATACTACTTATTCTACTTACATAGAACTGAAAGATATTACCCCAAATAGTTCTACTCCTCCTATTGGTCGTGCGATCGCCAATACTCAAGTTTACATTTTAGATAAGCATTTACAACCAGTACCCGTTGGTGTACCAGGAGAATTATACATTGCAGGTGTAGGAGTCGCCAGAGGATATTGGCAACGCCCAGAATTAACAGCAGAAAGGTTTATTAATTGGGGCATGGGGCATGGGGCATGGGGCATGGGGCATGAGGTATCAAAACCCAATGCCCAATGCCCAATGCCCAATGCCCTATATAAAACAGGCGATCGCGTTCGTTATTTGCAAGATGGCAATATTGAATACTTAGGTAGATTAGATAATCAAGTAAAAATACGTGGTTATCGCATTGAATTAGGCGAGATAGACGCTTTACTCAGTCAGTATCCAGAAATTCAAGAATCTGTAGTGATTGCTAGTGAAACATCATCAGGTGATAAAAGATTAGTTGCTTATATTGCTGATAAAAATATCAATATTCCAGATTTACGGCAATATTTAGCAGACAAATTACCTGGATACATGATTCCTGCCCATTTCATGACTTTGGATGCACTGCCACGTAATCCCAACGGTAAAATTGACCGTAAGGCGTTACCAGCAGTTGAAAATTTATCCTCAGAATTAATTGGTTATGTAGCACCTCGCACAGCTACAGAGCAAGCTTTAGAGGTGATTTGGCAGGAAATACTTTTAGTTGAGCCTATCGGCATTTATGATAACTTTTTTACATTGGGCGGACATTCATTACTGGGGATGCAGTTAGTAGCGAGAATTAACGAATCCTTACAGGTAGAATTACCCCTAAAGTATTTATTTCAGTTTCCCACCATTGCCAGTTTAGCCGCACAGATTGACCTCTCTCCCACAACTGTAGAGACGTTGCATGCAACGTCTCTACATATTCCCCCTTCCCTTGTAGGGAAGGGGGTTAGGGGATTAGGTTTCGGACTACCCAAAATTCAACCCCAACCCGAAGAACGCTATCAACCTTTTCCCTTGACAGATATTCAGCAAGCTTACCTCATCGGACGTAATGCGGCTTTTGAGTTGGGTAACATTGCTACTCACGGTTATCAAGAAATTGAGACGGTGGGGTTAACTGTTGTACAGGTAGAAATGGCAATGCAGCGATTGATTGAGCGTCATGATATGCTGCGGGTGATTGTCCAAGCTGATGGACAGCAAAAGGTTTTATCACAAGTACCGGATTTCAAAATTGCGGTGACAGATTTGCGTGGGGTAGATTCTGCACTCCAGGATATCCGTCAACGCCTTTCTCATCAAGTCCGCCCCACTGACACCTATCCTTTATTTGAAATTCAAGCAATTTTATTAGATGACAACAAAATCCGCTTCTGCATTAGCTTTGATGTTTTAATCGGCGATGCTTGGAGTTTTCGCTTATTAGGTAGAGAATTAGTGCAAATTCTGGAAAATCCAGAGGTTGAGTTACCACCCATTAACTTAACTTTCCGAGATTACGTCCTCACAGAAAAAACATTACAAGACTCAGCAATTTATCAACGTTCTCAAACATACTGGCAAAATCGCCTGACTACCCTACCCCCTGCACCAGAATTACCTTTAACTAAACCCCTCAGCAAAATTACAGAACCGCATTTCACCCGTCGCAGTGGAACTTTATCCCCAAGCCAATGGCAAAAACTCAAACAGCAAGCCAGCGAAGGGGGAATTACACCATCAGGCATACTTTTGGCTGCTTTTGCCAAAATTCTCTCACGGTGGAGCAAACAACCCAATTTCACCCTAAATCTGACCTTATTTAACCGTCTGCCCCTACATCCCGAAGTTAACCAAATTGTCGGAGATTTTACCGCCTCTCTACTTCTAGAAATGAAGAGTGCAGGGTGTAATAACTTCCTCCAACTAGCTCACCGCATCCAAACCCAACTGTGGGATGATTTAGACCATCGCTATTTCAGTGGTGTAGAGGTACTGCGTCAACTAGCGCGTCAGCAACAACGGGTAACAGAAGCATTAATGCCTGTAGTTTTTACCAGCACCCTCACCCAAGATAATCAACAAACAGAAGATAACCGCAATTGGCAGGGTAACTTAATATACAGCCTCAGCCAAACCTCCCAAGTGTATTTTGACCATCAAGTAGGAGAAGTTGCCGGCGCATTAGTATTTAATTGGGACACCATTGATGAACTTTTCCCCCCAGGAATGTTAGATGAAATGTTCCGCACCTACTGTAATTTCCTTAACCAGCTAGTAGAACCCGATACCATCAAAACCCCCCTGCCCCCTGCCCCCTGCCCCCTGCCTCCTTCCCCCTGTCTCCAAACCCTATTTTTCCAGCAAGTAGCAAAACAACCGAACCAAACGGCAATCGTCACCACAGAACAAACTTTAACCTATCAACAGGTGAGCGATCGCGTCTGTCATCTTGCCGAACATTTACAACAATTAAGTGTAATTCCTAACCAATTGGTAGCAATTGTCATGGATAAAGGTTGGGAACAAGTAGTAGCAGCCTTAGCAATTTTAACTGCTGGTGCTGCCTATGTGCCTATAGACCCGCAATTACCAGCACAGCGTCGTCTACATCTATTACAAGAAACCCAATCACAAATTATACTTACCCAATCTTGGTTAGACGCAACTTTAGAATGGGCTAATCATCTAACTCGGATATGTGTTGACCTCTCTCCAAACCTCTCTCCTACGAGGAGAGAGGCTTTAACCTCTCCCCCTTCCCTGGTAGGGAAGGGGGCTGGGGGGTTAGGTCAACCCACAGATTTAGCCTATGTAATTTACACATCCGGCTCTACAGGAACACCCAAAGGTGTAATGATTGATCATCAAGGAGCAGTTAACACAATATTAGATATTAATCAACGCTTTGGCGTGACAGAGAATGACCGAGTTTTAGCGGTGTCATCTCTGAGTTTTGATTTATCGGTGTATGACATATTTGGCATTTTAGCGGCTGGCGGCACAATCATCATTCCTGAAAGTGGTAACGATCCCACCCACTGGATGCAGTTAATTAACCAACATCAGGTAACAATATGGAACTCAGTTCCCGCCCTGATGCAGCTTTTACTTGACACCTCCCCCACCGCAAACCAGACACTCCGCCTAATTTTACTCAGTGGTGACTGGATTCCTCTCACATTACCCCCACGCATCCGCAGCCAGTTTAATCATCCCCAAATTATTAGCTTAGGTGGTGCAACAGAAGCTTCTATTTGGTCAATTTTCTACCCCATAGGCGAAATAGACCCCAACTGGAAAAGTATTCCCTACGGTTATTCATTAACTAATCAACAAGTTTACGTCCTCAACCACTCCTTAGAACCCTGTCCCACCTGGGCTATTGGCGAAATCTACATCGGTGGTTTAGGAGTCGCTAAAGGATATTGGCAAAATCCAGAATTGACAGCAGAGAGATTTATTAGGAACTGGGAACTGGGAGAGAAATTTCCCCCTACACCCCTACACCCCTACACCCCTACACCCCTATATAAAACTGGTGACTTAGGACGCTACTTACCTGATGGAACAATAGAATTTTTAGGGAGGGAAGATTTTCAAGTTAAAGTTAATGGCTATCGAATTGAATTAGGGGAAATTGAAGCCGCTTTACAACAACATCCAGCCATAACTCAAACCGTTGTGACAACTGCGGGAAATGCACCATCTCAGCAGCAGTTAGTTGCTTATCTGGTATTACAACCAGAGGTAATTGCTAGTCAAAACACTCTTAACTCTTCCTCACAACTAGATTTCAAACTACAACAAAAGGGAGTGAGAAAGTTTGATGCTGGAATGACTGCTGTAGCTTTACCTGGGTTAGAATCTCCTCAAATTAACCTGAGACGACAAAGTTACCGCCAGTTTTTAGAAGAAACTATCCCCATAACTACATTAGGTGAATTTTTCGATTGTTTGCAAATGCAACATTTAGAAAATTCCCCACTACCAAAATATCGCTATGCTTCGGCTGGTAGTTTATATCCAGTCCAAACATATATCTATATAAAACCCCATCGAGTTGAAAATTTAGCGGCTGGTTTTTATTACTATCATCCCCAACAACATCAACTTATCCGTTTAAGCGATGAGGTGAATATTGATAGTAGTATCTATGGCATCAACCAAGAGATTTTTACACAAGCAGCATTTGCCATATTTTTAATTGGTGATTTGCAAGCAATTTCACCAGTTTATGGGAATAAATCTAGAGATTTCTGTTTACTAGAAGCGGGTTATATTGGTCAATTATTAATGGAAACCGCACCCAATCAAAATTTAGGCTTGTGTCCCATAGGTGATTTAGAATTTGATGCTATCCGCGAACATTTCATTTTACATGAGCAGCAAATATTCTTACATGGGTTTGTAGGCGGTATTATAGACCCCCATTGGACAACCCGTTGGTTATCACCCGAAACTTCTCAAACCAAGATAACAAAAGCCGAATTAATTACGCAAAAATTACGGCAATTCCTGCAACAAAGATTGCCAGAATATATGATTCCCAGCCTCTATATTCCCCTAGAAACCCTGCCATTAACAGCAAATGGTAAAATTGACCGTCGCGCTTTACCTCAGCCAGAATATCAGTTTAGCCAATCTGAACAGCCTATTATACCTCCCTCTACAGAATTAGAAATAGCACTATCTCAACTATGGCAATCTATTTTAAATGTAGAAGTTTACAGCATTCAAAATAACTTCTTTGAATTGGGAGGTAATTCATTATCAGCCACTCAGATAATTACTCAGATGCGGCAAAATCTCCAACTTGATTTACCAATTCGTGAATTTTTTCTCAACCCTACCTTAACTGCACAAGCTGAATTACTCAAACAACAGTGGGAAGCAAAACAAGAAATTACAATTGAACCTATTGAACGTATTAATCCACAAGAACTACTTGCGAATTTAGATAAACTTTCCGATGAAGAAGTAGAAAGATTACTTCAAAAAATGGAGTTAGAAAAGGATGATTTATCTCACGCAAAGGCGCAAAAGCGCAAAGAGGAGAAAGGAGATATAGTCTAACTAGAAAATCATCTTTCAAACTCTTATTCTTCGCGTCTTTGCGTCTTTGCGTGAGGCAAAAAAATATTATTTTACTTGATTAATTTATGAATATTTCCTCATCCCAAAAACGCGAACTATTAGCGAAACTACTACAACAAAAAGCCGCCAAACAACATTTCCCCCTTTCTTTTGCTCAAAAAAGATTGTGGTTTCTAGATAAATTACAGCCAGGATTATCAGTTTATAACCTACCTGCGGCTTTAAGGTTAACGGGAAATCTCGATGTCACGCGCCTAGAGCAAAGTTTACAATCAATTGTGTTGCGTCATGAGATTTTACGCACCAGTTTTACTGTAATTAATGATGAACCTGTGCAGAATATTGCTGCAAACGTCAAACTAAATCTACCTATAATTGATTTGCGGGAATTATCACCAGAAAATCAAGAATCACAAGTCATACAACAAGCTAAATTACTCACAGAAGAACCGTTTAAACTTACAGAACCGCCTTTATTACGCGTTACGTTAATACAACTGAGTAATACTGAATTTGTGTTGATTTTGGTCATGCACCACATCATTACAGATTACTGGTCATTTCGTGTTTTGGTGCGGGAATTAATCTCACTTTATCAAGGTCAAACCTTAACAAAATTACCAATTCAATTTGCAGATTTTGCAACTTGGCAACAAAAATGGCTGCAAAGTGAAGCTAGGAACAATCAATTATTATACTGGCAAGAACAACTAAAAAATTATCCCCGTGAATTATCTTTACCAACAGATTATCCGCGCAAGGCTATACAAACTTTTAAAGGTGCAAGGCTATTTTTTACTTTATCACCAGAATTATCTGAGCAATTGCGACAACTGAGTCAACAGCATAATGCTACGCTGTTCATGACTCTTTTAACAGCATTTAATATATTATTATATCGCTACAGTGGACAGGATGATATATTAGTTGGTTCTACAGTTACTAGCCGCGATCGCCCAGAAATTGCTAACCTCATTGGTTTATTTGTTAATAATCTCATATTTCGCACCAATTTATCTAAAAATCCCAGTTTTGTCGAACTCCTCAACCAAGTAAAAGAAACAGTTTTAGGCGCGTTATCTCATCAAGATTTACCATTTGAAGATTTGGTAGAACAACTGCAACCAGAACGAAATTTAAGTCAGAATCCTCTATTTCAGGTAATGTTTGTTCTCCATAACACACCGAATCAAACCACAAATTTACCTGGATTAAAAATTGAACCTCTAGAAACCGAACATTCTACATCTCGCTTTGATATCAGCTTGGATATGTACGAAACTCCAAGCGGTTTAAGGGGAACTTGGGAATACAGTACAGAATTGTTTGAAAAATCTACTATTGAAAGATTAATTACACATTTTCAAATTTTATTATCAAATATTGTTGATAATCCCAAACAATCTATTAATCAATTATCATTACTAACAGCAGAAGAACAAAATTTATTAATAGAATGGAACGATACCTATACAAATATTCCTGAATTAACAGTTTATGAATTATTTATTCAACAAGTAGCAAAAACACCAGATAAAATCGCCGTTCTTTTTGGTGATAAATCCCTAACTTATCAGCAACTTGAACAAGAAGCCAATCACCTAGCCACCTATTTACAAAACATAGGAGTGCAAGCAGAAACAAGAATAGGAATTTGCTGCGATCGCTCTTTAGAAATGGTAATCTCCCTATTAGCAGTCCACAAAGCCGGCGGTGCTTACGTTCCCCTCGATCCCGGCTATCCCCAAGAGCGTTTACAGTTTATAATTAACGACTCACAAATCTCAATATTATTAACTCAAACTGTCTTATTAAATAACCTCCCAGAACACTCAGCAGAAATTATCTGTTTAGACAACAGTCAACAGCTTCTTTCTTTCCCCCCCTACACCCCTACACCCCTACACCCCTACACCCCTCCTCACCCCAACCAACTCGCCTACCTAATCTACACCTCCGGTTCAACCGGAACACCCAAAGGCGTGCAAATTTTGCACACAAGCTTAAGCAACTTCTTAACCGCAATGTCCAAAGCACCAGGACTAACAGCAGCAGATAACCTCTTAGCTGTCACCACCCTAGCCTTTGATATTGCAGCCTTAGAGATTTTCTTACCCTTAATTGTCGGTGCTTGTTTAGTCTTGGTAGAAAGGGAAGTCACCCTAGATGGAGAGAGATTAGCACAAGCGATCGCGCAAAATCAAATCACCGTCATGCAAGCCACCCCCGCAACTTGGCGGTTACTTTTAGCCAGTGGTTGGCGGGGAAAGCCTGACTTAAAAATTCTCTGTGGTGGAGAAGCACTAGATAACACCCTAGCCCAACAGTTATTATCTTGTAGTCAAGAAGTCTGGAACTTATACGGGCCAACAGAAACCACCATTTGGTCAGCAGCACAAAAACTCAGTATAGATGAACCCGTAACCATCGGTCATCCCATCGCTAACACTCAATTTTACATCCTCGACGAGCATTTACAACCCGTTCCCATCGGCGTACCTGGAGAACTATATATTGGTGGTGCAGGAGTCGCCAGAGGATATTGGCAACGCCCAGAATTGACAGCAGAGAGATTTATTAATTGGGGACTGGGGACTGGGGACTGGGGACTGGGAAGATGGGGAAGTGTGGGGAGTGTGGGGAGAGAGGGGGGAAAGATTTCTTCCCTATCCTCCCACACCTCCCACCCCTCCCACACTTCCTGCTTGCCCAATGCCCAATGCCCAATGCCCCATGCCCTATACAAAACAGGCGATCGCGTCCGCTACCTAAGAGATGGTAAACTCGAATACTTGGGTAGATTAGATTATCAAGTCAAAATTCGCGGTTTTCGCATTGAATTGGGAGAAATTGAGGCAGTATTAGCACAACATCCCCAAATATCACAAGCTGTAGTAACTGTACGAGAAGATGAACCAGGAGAACAGCGTTTAGTAGCTTACATCGTCCCCAATTCTCAAGATTTGGCGGTAAATGATTTACAGCAATTCCTCGCCAGCAAACTCCCCAAATATATGATTCCTGGGGTCTTTGTCCCATTAACAGCCTTATCCCTCACACCTAATGGTAAAGTTGACCGTAAAGCCTTACCCACTCCCAATACTCAATCACAGGTAAATGAAACCCCCCGCACACCAACAGAGGAAGTTTTGGCGAGTATTTGGGCGACGGTGTTGGGTGTCGAGTCGGTGGGTATTGAGGATAATTTCTTCGATTTGGGGGGACATTCGCTGTTGGCGACGCGGTTAATTTCTCAAGTGCGACAGGTATTTGGTGTAGAGTTACCATTGCGTCATCTGTTTGAAAGTCCGAAAATTGCGGATTTAGCCAGGGTAATAGAATATAGTCACCACGAAATTAACCCTATATTACCGATTCCTCGCACTGGTAACTTACCTCTATCTTTTGCCCAGCAACGCTTTTGGATTTTGGCGCAGTTAGAGCCGGATAGCCCTTTTTATAATATTCCTTTGGCGGTGCAAATTCGGGGTGATATTGATTTGGATAGTTTGCAGCGCAGTTTTGCGGAAGTGGTGCGGCGACAGGAAATTTTGCGATCGCATTTCTTGAATGTCGATGGACAGCCTGTTTTGAGGATTGCTGATGTTTGTGATGTCCAGATACCTGTGATTGATTTACAGGGATTACCGGAGTTTGAGCAACAGCAGCAGGTACAGGAGTTGGCGCGTAATCAGGCGCAGCAGCCTTTTGATTTAGCTGGTTTGTTGTGGCGGGTGCGTTTGGTAAAATTGGGGGAGGGGAATCAGGTGTTGTTGTTGACTTTGCATCATATTATTGCTGATGCTTGGTCTGTGGGGTTGTTGGTTCGGGAGGTGTTTCACGCAAAGGCGCATTCGCCCTTGGCGTTCCCGCAGGGTAGACGCAAAGCTGAATTTTCACAGGATTTGGAAAACCCCTCTCCAAAGACGCGGAGCGGCTTCTCGCTAGAGTACCTCTCCCCTGCAAGGAGAGAGGCTTTAACTTTTCCCCCTTCCCTTGTAGGGAAGGGGGTTAGGGGGTTAGGTCATAACGAAGACAAAAAAATTCAGTATGTGGATTTTGCTTATTGGCAGAGGGAGTTGTTGCGGGGGAGGGTTTTAGAGGAACATTTGGAGTATTGGCGCGGACAGTTGGAGTCTGCGCCGGTGATGTTGGAATTACCGACTGATTACCCTCGTCCGGCTGTACAGTCTTTTCGGGGGGCTGTATATGGGTTTGGTTTGTCGGCAGAATTGACTCAGGGTTTGCAAGGGTTGATTCGGCGTTATCACAGCACTTTGTTTATGACTTTGTTGGCTGTTTGGAATGTGCTGTTATATCGTTACAGTGGTGATGATGATATTGTGGTTGGGAGTCCTGTAGCTAATCGCAATCGTGTTGAGACGGAAGGGTTAATTGGTTGTTTCGCTAACACTCTGGCTTTACGTACTGATTTGAGTGGTAATCCTAGTTTTGCTGATTTATTGTCACGGGTTCGGGCGATCGCTTTGGGTGCTTATGCTCATCAGGATTTACCTTTTGAACAATTGGTAGATGTGCTGCAACCAGTGCGATCGCTCAGTCATTCGCCTCTTTTTCAAGTTATGTTAGTGTTGCAAAATTTACCTTTACCAGAAATGGATATGGGGGAAGTGCAATGGCAAGTAATTGAGGCGGATAGCGGTACAGCTAAATTTGACCTGACTTGGTTCGTGAGCGAAACTGCTGAAGGCTTAAGCTGTAAGTTGGAATATAATACTGATTTATTCGCAGACACAACAATTAAGCGTTTAGCTGGACATCTAGAAACATTACTAGAGGCAGTAGTTCTCAATCCCCAGCAGCATATTAACGAACTACCCTTATTAACCACTGTTGAACAGCAGCAACTCGCACAATGGAACGCCACCCAACGCCAGTATCCTCAGCAGTGTTTACATGAATTATTTGCAGCACAGGTAACACAAACCCCTAAAAAAATAGCAGTGATTTGGGGTGAAGAACAGCTAACATACCAAGAATTAAACACCAAAGCCAATCAATTAGCCACTCATCTGCAAAGTTTAGGTGTTAAGCCAGAAACGCCTGTAGGCATTTGCGTTGAGCGTTCCCTAGATATGATTATCGGCTTATTGGCTATTCTTAAAGCTGGTGGTGCTTACGTTCCCCTAGACCCCACCTATCCCCAAGCCAGATTAGCATTTATTATTGAAGATGCTCAAATGCAGGTGTTAGTCACCCAGCAAAAACAATTAACCAAACTCCCACCATTAGAAATACCCATAGTTTCCCTAGATAGTCAACAGTCAACAGTCAACAGTCAACAGTCAACAGTCAACAGTCAACCATCAAACCTAGCCTACATCATCTACACTTCCGGCACTACAGGCATTCCCAAAGGTGTGGCAATTACTCACCAAAGTCCAGTCACATTGATGTATTGGGCGCGAGAAATTTACACAAGCGCAGAATTAACAGGTGTTTTAGCTTCCACTTCCATTTGTTTTGACCTTTCAGTATTTGAAATCTTCGTTCCCTTGAGTTGGGGAGGTTGCGTCATCCTCGCTGATAATGCCTTACAACTAACGGAATTACCAGCCGCCTCACAAGTTACTTTAATCAATACAGTCCCCTCAGCCGCCAGAGAACTGCTACGTTTAAACGGCATTCCCGCAACAGTACAGACAGTTAATTTAGCCGGCGAACCGTTACCCAAATCCCTTGTAGACGAACTATACCAACAATCCACAATTGAGAAAGTATACAATCTTTACGGGCCTTCAGAAGATACTACCTACTCTACCTTTGCCCTGATTCCCTGCAATAGTCCACAAGCCCCAACAATCGGTAAACCCATCGCCAATACACAAGTTTATATCCTAGACCAAAACCTACAACCCGTTCCCGTTGGCGTACCCGGTGAAATTTACCTCAGTGGTGCAGGGTTAGCAAGAGGTTACTGGAAGCGTCCAGAATTGACAGCAGAGAAATTTATTGGGGACTGGGGACTGGGGACTGGGGACTGGGAAAAAGCAGGGGAGCAGGGGAGCAGGGGAGAAACAACCTTATCTATGCCCAATGCCCAATGCCCAATGCCCCATGCCCTATATAAAACAGGCGATCGCGCTCGTTATCTCCCAGATGGTAATATTGAATATCTGGGGCGTTTCGACCATCAAGTGAAATTGCGCGGTTTTCGCATTGAATTAGGCGAAATCGAAGCTTTACTTAACCAACATCCAGAAGTAACGCAGGCTGTCGCCATTGTTCGCAACGATACGCCAGAACATAGTCGCTTAGTAGCTTATGTTGTTCCCAAATCTCACATTGAAGTAGCAGAATTAAGGCAATTTTTAGCAGCGAAACTTCCTGCTTATATGCTACCGACAGCGTTGGTCATCCTAGAAACTTTACCTTTAACAGCTAATGGTAAAGTAGACCGTCGTGCTTTGCCTATACCTGATTTATCGCCCGTCACCACCACCACAACCGCACCCCGAACACCTGTAGAACAACAATTAATTAATATTTGGACTCAGGTTTTAGGGGTAGAATCTATCGGCATTCACGATAACTTCTTTAGCTTGGGTGGTGATTCAATTTTAGCCATTCAAGCAGTAGCTAAAGCGAATCAACAAGGCTTGGCTTTGCGTCCCCGGCAGATGTTCCAATATCAAACAGTGGCAGAATTAGCAGCCATTGTGGACACTGATACCACATTATCTAGTGAGCAAACACCAGTTACAGGGGAAGTTCCTCTAACTCCTATTCAACATTGGTTCTTTGAGCAAAATCTAGTAGATGCACATCATTGGAATCAAGCCATTCTTTTAGAAGTACACCAATCTCTTAACCCTGATTGGTTAAGGCAAGCATTAGATCAACTATTAGCACACCATGATGGATTGCGATCGCGCTTCCAAAACACCCCCGACGGTTGGCGACAGGAGATATTACCAGTTGAGGAAATCAACCAAACCTCATACTTTTATCATGTTGATATCTCAAATAATGACGGTAACATCCCTCTTTCTCGTACACCCCACTTTCAAGAAAGTTTCAACCTAGAAACACCGCCATTACTGCGTGTAGCCTACTTTGACCTTGGTGACACTCAAAATCATCGCTTACTCCTCATCTTCCACCACTTAATTATCGATGGCATCTCCTGGCGAGTATTTTTGGAAGATTTGCAACTAGCCTACCAACAACTTAACCAAAGTCAGAAAATCCAACTTCCACCCAAAACAACATCCTATCAACAGTGGGCAAATAAACTACAAGAATATACCTGGAGTGCCGATTTACAAGCAGCCTTCAATTATTGGACATCTCCCACTTGGCAACAAATCCCACCTCTCCCCGTAGATTATGCCCCAGGTTCTAACACAATGGCAGATGTAGACACCTATTCTACATTTCTCAGCGTTACAAATACCCAAGCTCTACTGCAAGAAGTTCCTCACGCCTACCGTACCCAAATTAATGATGTTTTATTAACAGCCTTAGCCTTAGCCTTCCAAACATGGACGGGTGAAAGTCGCTTATTAGTAGAACTAGAAGGACATGGTAGAGAAGATTTGTTTCCAAGTATTAATTTATCTAGGACAATGGGTTGGTTTACCAGCCTATTCCCAGTATTATTAGATGTATATCCCTCTGCCGATCTAGGGATTTCCCTCAAAGCAGTCAAAGAGCAACTACGGCAAATTCCAGACCGAGGAATTAGCTATGGGTTGTTGCGCTATTTAGCATCCCCAACAATTCGAGACACTATCAAAGCAATAGCCTTACCACAAGTCAGATTTAACTATTTAGGACAATCTGACCAAATTTTCTCGGAAAATTCGCTGTTTACCCCAGCCAGTGAATCTATCGGACATAGCCGTAGTCCTAGAGGGAAACGTAACACTCTGATTGAAATTAACAGTATCGTCACAGGAGGAAAACTGCGATGTGATTGGACGTACAGCAAACAACTGCATCATCGCCAAACCATCGTCACCTTAGCAGACAATTATCAACAAATATTACATTCATTAATTCAGCATTGCCTCACCCCTGAAGTTAGCGGCTTTACCCCCTCCGACTTCCCACAAATGGATTTCACCCAAAATGAATTAGATAAGTTGTTGGGAGAGTTATGAGAGGAGTTTTTTGAAACGCAAAGGTACGCGGAGGTAACGCAAAGGTACGCAGAGTTCTCTTACTCTCTGCGTCTCTGCGCCTCTGCGTGAAACAAATAAAAACATCAAAACCAAAAATCATGCAACCTGTGGATAAACGCAAAAATATAGAAAATATCTATCCTTTATCTCCCATGCAGCAGGGAATGCTGTTTCATACCTTGCTAACCCCCCAAGCAGGGGTATATGTGCCACAGGTTTGCTTGTATCTGGAAGGAAAACTAGATATAAACACCTTACAAACAGCATGGAATCAGGTTGTAATTAACCATCCATCCTTACGCACAGCCTTTTATTGGGAACAGCGAGATAAACCTTTTCAAGTTGTATTTAAACAAGTAGAAATACCTTGGAAAATTTTAGATTGGCAGACAATATCTGAGGCGGAACAGCAAGTAGAATTAGAGAAAATTTTTGAGAGCGATCGCACCTCATCATTCGACCTCAAACAACCACCATTATTACGTTTAACCCTAATTCAATTATCAGCAACTAAATATATTCTTATCTGGACACAAAATCATTTAATTCTTGATGGTTGGTCATCAGCATTAGTAATTAAAGAAGTATTTCAAAATTATTATAATTCTCCATCTTACTATCCTAATTCTCGCCCCTACGGTGACTATATCGCCTGGTTACAACAACAAGATAAAATCGCCGCTAAAACATTCTGGCAAAAACAACTTTCAGGATTTACTACACCCACTGTCATACAACGATTTGCCCAAAAAGAAAACAAAAACCTCACACCCCAAGAACAAACCCGCAGTCTCACCCCCAGTCAAACAACTGCTTTGCAACAATGGGCAAAACAGCAACAATTAACCCTAAATACTCTCTTACAGGGTGCTTTTGCTTTATTATTAAGCCGCTATTGCAACACCACCGATGTAGTTTTTGGTGCAACCTCATCAGGACGACCCGCCACCCTAGCTGGTGTAGAGTCAATGGTGGGATTATTTATCAACACTTTGCCGGTGCGGGTGCAGGTGTCACCCACAGATAATTTAGTTGAGTGGTTGCAAAAATTACAAGCACAACAAGCAGAAGCTCTAGACTATGAATATACATCCCTTTTGGAGATTCAAGAATGGAGCGAACTTGCACCAGGAACTGCATTATTTGACAGTATTTTAGTATTTGAAAACTATCCTGTTGATACATCGGGAATTTCCCAAAACCAAGATTTACGTATTATTGATATCCAATCTTTAGAATGGACAAGTTTTCCCTTAACAATGTTGGTTTCTGTAGGGAATCAATTGTCATTAAAAGTAAAATATGACAGCAACAGATTTACAGATAATGCCATTACTCAATTATTAGAGCATTTCTGTAATTTGTTATTAGGAATGAGTCAACCAGTGCGAACCATAGGAAACCTACCTTTATTAACTCAGCAAGAGTATGAAACCATCCACAAATGGAATCAAACAGAAGCATATTATCCCCTAGAATGTATTCATCAGCAATTTGTAGCCCAGGTAGAAAGAACACCTGATGATGTTGCTGTGGTGTTTGAAGAACAACAGCTTACCTATAGAGAATTAAATCAACGTGCTAATCAATTAGCTCATTATTTGCAAACCTGGGGAGTGCAACCAGAAACACCAGTTGGGATTTATATTGAACGTTCCTTAGAAATGGTCATTGGGATTTTAGGTATCCTCAAAGCTGGAGGTTGTTATGTTCCTCTTGACCCTGCTTACCCTGCATCTAGGTTGACATATATTATTAATGAAACTCAAGTCCCAGTAGTATTAACTCAGGAGAGTTTATTACAAAAATTGCTAGGGTTTACCTCTCCCCAAGCCTCCAGTAAAGTATTGAGTAAAACCTTATGCTTATGCTTAGATACAGACTGGCACGAAATAGCATCAGCATCTGAAGATAATCCCACTACAAATGCTAATCCTGACAATGCAATTTATATTATCTATACATCAGGTTCTACAGGCGCACCCAAGGGAGTAATTAACACCCATCGCGGTGTGAGTAATCGCTTGTATTGGATGCAGCAACAGTATGGTTTACAAATAGGAGAAGCTGTTTTACAAAAAACTCCCTTTAGTTTTGATGTCTCAGTGTGGGAATTTTTCTGGACATTACTAAATGGTGGTAGTTTAGTGATGGCTAAACCAGGAGGACATCAAGATCCAAATTATTTATTAGAAATAATTGCACAGCATAAAATTACCACATTACACTTTGTGCCGACGATGTTAGGAGTATTTTTAGAAACACCAAATTTAAATGAACGTTGTCGCAGTTTGAAGCGAGTAATTTGTAGTGGTGAAGCTTTATCAATAGAAATTCAAAATCGTTTCTTCCAGCATTTGGATGCAGAATTACACAATTTATATGGCCCGACAGAAGCCGCAATTGATGTCACATATTGGCAATGTCAGCCTACAGATAATTTACATACAGTACCCATCGGTCGTCCAATTGCTAATACCCAAATTTACCTTTTAAATGATTATTTACAACCAGTACCTTTAGGTATTCCAGGTGAAATTTACATCGGTGGCGTAGGAGTCGCCAGAGGTTATTGGAAACGTCCAGATTTAACTGCTGAAAGATTTATTGGGGGACTGGGGACACTTCGACAAGCTCAGTGCATCGCTGGGGACTGGGGACTGGGAGAGAATTTCCCCCCTACACCCCTACACCCCTACACCCCTACACCCATATATAGAACAGGCGACCTTGCCCGCTATTTGCCTGATGGTAGTTTAGAATACTTGGGGCGGTTGGATAATCAGGTGAAAATTCGGGGGTTGAGGATTGAACTAGGGGAGATTGAAGCGGTAATTAATCAACATCCTGATGTACAGCAAGCAGTGGTGATTTTAGACTCAAAACAAGCTGATAATCAGCGTTTAGTGGCTTATGTGGTGCAGAAATCAAATAGTCTGGAATTGCCAAATTTCACCAGCGAATTACAGAAATTTCTCGCATCTCAATTACCAGAATATATGCTGCCATCAGTATTTATGGAGTTGTCAGAATTACCTTTATTACCTAACGGTAAAATCAATCGTCAAGCTTTACCGACACCTGAAACTGTACGCCATGCAAATCAATCTTATGTTGCACCCCGTAATTCTACAGAAACAATTATCGCTAACATTTTGGCGGATGTGTTGCGACTAGAACGTGTGGGAATAGATGAAAACTTCTTTGAATTGGGGGGAAATTCCCTCTCAGCAATTCGGGTGACATCACGACTCAGAGAAGCTTTTCAATTGGATTTACCTTTACATAGTGTATTTGAAAAACCCACAATTGCCGGACTTGCAGAACGAATTATGATTCTGCAACAGAGTATTCAACAAATGCAAACTACCCCATCTGAACAATCAGGCCGTCAGGAGATTTCGCTATGAAAACTATTGAAAAATTTCTGGCACACCTTTACAGCCTCGATGTTAAATTGTGGGTAGAAGATGCTAATTTACGGTGTAGTATTCCTGAAGATGTGCTGACGGATGAACTGACTGGAGAATTGCGATCGCGTAAATCAGAAATCATCAATTTTTTACGTCAAGCTCAGTCATCTGCTACAAATTATACACAAGCAATTCCACCAGCACCACGTAACGGTAACTTACCTCTGTCTTTTGCTCAACAAAGATTGTGGTTTTTAGAACAACTACAACCTGATAGTTATACTTATAATTTACCGACAGCAGTCAGATTGACGGGGATTTTGGATGTGGAATTGTTAGAGCGATCGCTCAATACCATTATCCAACGTCATGAGGTACTACGCACAAACTTCAAAACTGTAGATGGTAATCCTGTTTTGCAGATTCAGCCGAGTGTTACCCTTCCCCTAAATCTTATTGATTTACAAACTTTTAACCCCATAGAACAAGATGAAGAAGTCCGTCACCTGGCTTTAAAAGAAGCACAAACACCCTTTGATTTAGCCAGAGATGTATTATTACGGGTGAAAATTCTCCAACTAGCTAAAGATGAAAACGTAGTTTTATTTACCATGCACCACATCGTTTCTGATGGTTGGTCAATGGAAATTTTAGTTAAAGAATTAGCAACTCTTTATACTGCTTTTAGTAGCAATAAAGCATCACCTTTACCAGAGTTAGCAATTCAGTACGTTGATTTTGCAATTTGGCAAAGACAATGGTTACAAGGAGAAGTTTTAGAAACTCAACTAGATTATTGGCGACAACAGTTAGGCGGTATCCTTCCAGTATTACAATTACCCACCGACTACCCCCGTGGAAGAGTACAGACATTTCGGGGTGCAATTGAGTCTTTTTCTCTTTCTCTTCAATTAAGTCAAGGGATTATCAACCTCGCAAAAAATGCAGGTGTCACCCCCTTTATTACCCTGCTCACAGCTTATAAAATCCTACTGCACCGCTACACCGGACAAACAGATATACTCGTCGGTACTCCCGTAGCTAATCGTCATCGCCGGGAAATTGAAGGTTTAATTGGCTTTTTTGTCAACACATTAGTATTGCGGACAAATTTAGCAGATAATCCCAGTTTTCAGGAATTATTACAGCAGCTAAGAACAACTAATTGGCAAGCCTATGATCATCAAGATATACCTTTCGAGAAATTAGTAGAAGTTCTCCAACCGGAAAGAGATTTAAGTTTTAATCCACTATTTCAGGTAAAATTCCGCTTAGAAAATGCCCCTACAAAAAAATTAGAATTACCGGGCTTAACTATCACACCTGTAAATCGTACAGAAGCCAGTGCCAAACTAGATTTAAGTTTGGATATGTACGAAACATCAGAGGGTTTTGTTGGTGCATTTGAATATAACCGAGATTTGTTTGCACCGGAGACAATTAACCGCATGGTAGGGCATTTTCAAACGCTATTAACAGCGATTGTTGAAAATCCACAAAACCGGATTTCCGAATTACCATTACTAACAGAAAGTGAAAAGCAAACCATTCTCATTGATTGGAATCAAACCCAAGTAGAATTTCCCAGTCATTTAACCTTTCAAGACTTATTTGCAGCGCAGGTAGAAAAAACACCCGATGCAGTAGCGGTTATCTTTGAAAATCAGTTTCTTACTTATAGAGAACTCAATCAAAAAAGTAACCAACTTGCTCATTACCTCAAACAAAAAGGGGTGAAACCAGAAGTAATTGTGGGATTATGTGTAGAGCGTTCCCCATTAATGATCATCGCTTTACTTGGTATCCTCAAAGCTGGTGGCGCATATCTCCCCCTTGACCCCAATTATCCCCCAGAACGCCTAGCATATATGCTGGCAGATTCCCAAGTCCCGATTTTGCTGACAGAAACCAGCCTAAAAGTTGCCACTTCCTCAAGCTATGAAATAATCAACCTAGACACCGAATGGGAGATAATTTACCAATACAGTATAGAGAACCCAAAAAGTGAAGTTACACCAGAAAATTTAGCTTATTTAATTTACACCTCCGGTTCTACTGGTACACCAAAAGGAGTTTTAATCCCCCACATCGGCTTAACGAACCTCACACAACATAAAATACAAGTTTGTGATGTTCATCCTGGTGATTGTGTACTGCAATTTTTCTCACTCAGCTTTGATGCTTCTATCCCTGAAATCATCATGGCTTTGGGAAGCGGTGCAAAACTTTGTCTAGCCAAACCAGAATCCTTACTACCAGGAGAAACCTTACTCCAACTGCTACGAGATAACGCAGTTACTCATATAACTATCACCCCCTCAGCTTTATCGTTACTTCCTTCAGCAGACTTACCACATTTGCGAATGGTACTCGTAGGAGGAGAAGCACCATCCCCCGAATTAATCGCCAAATGGTCAACCGGAAGACGTTTTATTAACGCCTACGGACCCACAGAAGTTACAGTTAACGGCAGCATGGTACTTTGTGGTAACGGTCATCCCCTATTACCTACCATTCGTCCCAGTGCCAACAAACAACTATATATATTAGATAATTATTTACAACCAGTCCCCATCGGCGTAATTGGCGAACTCTACATTGGTGGGATAGGTTTAGCAAGAGGCTATTTAAACCGTCCAGATTTAACAGCCCAAAGATTTATTACAAATCCTTTTCACAAGCAAGAACAGAACTTAGAAAAAAATTACGAATTACGAATTACGTTAGCGAAGCGGGACGAAGTCCATTACGAATTATCAAGGCTTTATAAAACCGGTGACTTAGCTTGTTACTTACCTGATGGTCGAATCAAATTGTTAGGGAGAGTTGATAACCAAGTCAAAATTCGCGGTTTTCGCATTGAACCGCAAGAAGTGGAAACCGTATTATGTCAACATCCTGGGGTACGTGCGGGAGTAGTAATTGTCCGCGAAGACAAACCAGGAGAAAAGCGTTTAGTCGCCTACATCGTTCCCAATGAGGACGCAGAACAGCAGAGGAGCAAAAATTTACCAAATCCCCAATCCCTCCGCACCTTCATGCGAGAGAAGTTACCCGAATACCTTGTCCCGTCAGCGTTTGTTGTACTGACAAATTTACCCCTGACACCCAACGGTAAAGTAGACACTCATGCACTCCCCGCACCGGAACAAGTGCTATCCAAGGCTGAATTTATCGCCCCTCGTACAGATATCGAAGCACAATTAGCCGATATATATGCCCAGATACTCAAGTTAGAAAAGGTGAGTGTTGACGATGACTTTTTTGAATTGGGGGGACATTCTCTCATCGCTACTCAACTAATCTCCCAAGCTTTACAAGTATTTCAAGTTGAACTCACTGTTATCGATTTATTTGATGCACCAACAGTAGCAGGTTTAGCGGAACGAATTTTACAACGACAACTCACCGCACAAGTTCCAGCAATATCTGATACCACCGATGATGAACGAGAGGAGTTTGAAATTTAGGCGTAGCTGAATTTGAAGATGAAATGCAAAAATCAACTCTTCTCAACTCTTACTCTCTGCGACTCTGCGCCTCTGCGTGATCAAAATTCATATTTCCACTCAGCAACGCCGAAATTAACCATGAACCAGCAAGTTTATCTCAAACCCAATGTCATCATTGAACCACTATTTAATCAGTGGTACGCCTGGTCATACCTAATTTCTCCCGCCACAGCCGCAATGTACATTGCTAATTCTCATGTACCAATTATGCAATCATTCATTGCTGCACCCCAGGTACATCGAGATACTTTGAAAAATCCGGCGATGATTGGTGGCCCCTTCATCAACTATGCTCCCAGTCGCGTTGAGGATATTCGGGTATTACTAGAGACAACCCAAAAGCAGCAAGCGCAAATGTTAGAACTGGCGCAAGCAATTCAAGATTTAGAAAAACTCTTAGCTGCACACCCCCAGGGTTATTCCTTAGAACCTTTGTATGAGAAAATTCCCGCACCATTGAAGGGTTACGTAGAGTTAGTACAAGATAGTAATAATCACCCCTCGATTCGCTTTATTGAAGGATTACTATATCGCAGTCCATATTACAATCCTGGCAATCAATGGGTGAATATGTACTTAGGGGATGGGGATAAACGCGCTTTTGTTTTGAGTACACCACGTTTGCCAGATGACGAGAGTATACATTTAAACATGGTATTTAGCGATTGCCGTCTTGACCAACTCTCACAAATGCGTCACACTCCCCAACCCTACAACGATATTCGAGACACCCTGCAAATTCAAACCCACCAAGAATCACTATTTGGCGAATTTTTCACCACCACACCCCCCAACCTAGAACCCGACTACACCGGGGAAGCTGTACGAGTTCGCTACTTTGGTCATGCTTGTGTTTTAATTCAAACCAAATCAGTCAGTATTCTCTGTGACCCCATCATTAGCTATCCCCATGTTTCCGGGATGAATCGCTACACCTACGATAATTTACCCCGTGTGATTGACTACGTTATTCTGACCCACAATCACCAAGACCATGTAATGTTAGAAACACTGTTGCAACTACGCCACAAAGTTAAAACAGTGGTAGTTCCTAAAAGCAATAAGGGAATATTAATTGACCCTTCCCTCAAATTGATGCTGCAACAAATTGGGTTTGAAGATATCCGAGAAATTGACGAGTTAGAAGTAATTAATCTGACAGACGGATATCTTACCGCCTTGCCATTTTTAGGAGAACATGGAGATTTAAATATAGGTGCAAAAGCAGCGTATTTAGTAAATCTTAAAGGACGTTCAATCTTATGTGCAGCCGATTCTAATAATATTGATCCCCAATTGTACAACCACCTACAGCAAATTTTTGGGGATATAGACGTACTATTTATTGGGATGGAATGCGAGGGTGCGCCTTATACATGGGCTTATGGTGCATTATTAACCAATCAAGTACCGCGAAAAATTGCCCAAACGCGACGATTAGATGGTTCTAATAGTAGCAGAGCGATCGCCCTTGTCCAACAACTCCATCCCCAGCAAGTTTACGTCTACGCAATGGGACAAGAACCGTGGCTGACATTCATCACCTCAATTATATATACCGCAGAATCACAGGCGATCGTTGAATCTAACAAACTCATTGAATATTGTCGTAGCCAAGGAATTATCAGTAAACGCCTCTATGGTTGTGAAGAAATCTTCCTTACACCCAACACTAAAACCTCATCAATATTAGGAAATATTAAAACTCCCTCCCTTTTACAAGGGGAGGGTTGGGGAGGGGTATCTTCAATTCAATCATTACTCTCAGAATTACAAAGTTTAGATATTCGCATTTGGCTAGAAGATACTGAGAGCATACCCAAACTAAGATGTAATGCGCCCAAAGGAGTTTTAACCCCGAACTTAAAAGTACAATTACAAGAACGCAAAGCAGAAATTATCGAATTTCTACAGAATTGTCAACAATCGAAAGTAGAAATAGATTGGGAACAAGAAACAACCCTTGACTCGACAATTAATCCTCCTTCCCCATCTTCCTTACCTTCCTCATATTCCTCATTACTATTAACAGGTGCAACCGGATTGATCGGCGCATTTCTACTAAGAGAACTACTCAACAAAACCACAGCATCAGTTTATTGTTTAATCAAAGCCGAAAATCTTGAAATAGCCAACCAAAGAATAATTAAAACCTTACAAGATTACCAAATTTGGGATAGCTCATATTTAGAAAGAATTATTCCCATAGTAGGCGACCTAGCCCAACCAAAACTAGGACTATCTGAACTAGAATTTCAAAACTTAGCCAACCAGATAGACGTAATTTATCATAACGGAGCGCGAGTAAATCACACAGAACCTTACAACAGATTAAAACCTGCGAATGTTTTAGGTACTCAAGAAATTTTCCGCCTAGCCAGCCAGAGCAAACTAAAACCAGTACATTTAATTTCCTCAATCAGTATTTTTGCAGCCAATAAAAATAGTAATTCCACAATAACAGAAGATGCTAACTTAGATGATTATGGCATACCTATTGGTGGCTATCCTCAGAGTAAATGGGCAGCAGAAAAACTAGCGATCGCAGCAGTAAAACGCGGAATACCAGTTAAAATTTATCGCTTAGGAGCAGTATCAGGAGACAGTCAAACAGGAGTATTTAATCAAAACGATTTCCTCTACAAACTGCTGTTAGGTTACATCCAATTAGGCAGCATTCCAGATACACCCATGCCCCTAGAAATCTTACCAGTAGATTATGTTGCTCGCGCCATTGTCGAACTATCAAAAATCCCATCCACCCAACAAACATTTCATATCATCCAACCACAACCAACAACCTCAGACATAGTATTTGAACAACTAAAAAAAATCGGCCTTCAAATTGAGAAAATTTCCTATGAACAATGGCGCAACCAAATCTTACAAATAGCCCAAAACTCCCCAGAACACATCTTATATCCCCTAATTCCCCTATTACCCAGACAAAGAACCACCAACCAAACACCAACCAACAACAAACTACAATTCGACAACAGTAAAACCCAAAATCTACTCAATCAACTCATCACCCCACCCAGCATCAACGAAACCCTAATTCAAACCTACCTCTCCCACCTCATCCAAAAAAACCTCATCCAAAAACCTCCCTCAAACCTCCGCGCACCTTTGCGTTAACCTCCGCGTACCTCTGCGTTTAAAAAATATGATCTCCAACACCCCAAACCATACAGAATACGACACCTGGGCATGGCTATACAACCAAACAATGGGGCCAGAATATAGCCAAAACCAACTACAACCCCTAGAAAAAATCCTTCTCCCCCAAATAAAACCAAACGCCAAAATCTTAGACTTATGCTGTGGAACAGGACAACTAGTCCAAATTTTAATCAACCGAGGATATCAAATAACAGGTGTAGATAACTCCTCAGAAATGTTAAATTACGCCCGTAAAAACGCCCCAAACGGACAATTTCTCCTAGCAGATGCGCGTTATTTTGAACTTCCGCCATCCTTCGACGCAGCATTTTCCACAAGCGCAGCCCTCAACCACATCATGACAATTCCCGAACTCCAGCAAGTATTTCAAAAAGTATATTCAGCCCTCAAAGAAAACGGCTGGTTTCTCTTTGACATCAACCATCATCAACAAATGCAACGCTGGTGGAGAGGAAAAATTGCCGAAGGAGAAATAGAACATAAATACGCTTGGATGGTGACACCAAATTACAACCCCGAAGAACGTCAAGGCTACTTTCAAGTCACCATGTTTCAGAAAAAAACCAAACCATCATCCGCCCCCATACTAAAAACAATTTGGCATTTATTCTCCCCAATATTAAACCACAGACTTTTATATAAACTCCGTATAAAACTATTATCCGCATTTCAAGCCAAAGAAAAAAACTGGCAAAGAATGGACGAAAAATACTTTGTTAGAGGACATATCCCCGAAGAAATCGAAATAGCCCTACAACAAACAGGCTTCACCGAAATTCAAATCCTCACCCTAGAAGGAAACACCACAATAGACGATAGACACTCAGCCTACTTCCTCTGTCGTAAACCCGTAATCTAACCTTTCTTCCTTTGCACCTTTGCGCCTTTGCGCGAACAAAAAAAACCATGACAACAACACAAAAACCCCCCCTAAAAAACTTCATCCAAAACTACACCCAACGCACCCAAACATCCAAAAAAATAGCCCAACAAAATCGCCAAATATTAGCCGATAAAACCTCAATAGGCTTCAACTTTGCAGCAGAAACCAAAGAACTCTGCTACCCCATTGCTATAGAAAAATCCAACGGTTCTCGCCTGTGGGATGTCGATGGAAACGAATACATAGATATCCTCATGGGACTAGGAATCAACTTATTTGGACATAACCCCCCATTCATCCAAACAGCCATCAGCGAACAACTACAACAGGGAATGCACATCGGTGTCCAAAATACAATAGCTGGCGAAGTAGCCCAACTCATCAGCGAACTAACAGGTGCAGAAAGAGTCACCTTTAGCAACACAGGTACAGAAGCAGTAATGACGGCTGTGCGTATCGCCCGTACCGCCACAAAACGCCCAAAAATAGCGATTTTCACCAACTCCTACCACGGACACTTTGACTCTGTACTTGTCAGGGCAACAATGACAGAATATGCTAAAAAAGCCGCCCGTCGCATCATCGCCGCTAAATCTGGTAGTTTTATCGGTAGACTAGCCCAACCAATTCAAGCCCTTTTCACAGCCAACCTCAACCCCAAAGCTGTACCCGCAGCCCCAGGTATTCCCAACAGTGCAGCTGCTGACGTACTAATTTTAGAGTACGGTAACGAACATTCTTTAAACCTGATTCGCAAACATCGCCGAGAACTCGCCGCCGTCTTAGTAGAACCAGTACAAAGCCGTTGTCCCGAACTGCAACCGCGCGAATTTCTGCAACAACTACGACAAATCACCCAAGAACTAGGAATAGTCCTGATTTTTGACGAAATGGTGACAGGTTTTCGCATCCACCCAGGAGGAGCGCAAGCACACTTTGGTGTAAAAGCCGACATTGCAACCTATAGCAAAATCGTTGGTGGAGGTCTACAACTATCGGTGATTGCTGGGAAAGCTAGTTACATGAACTACATAGATGGTGGACAATGGCAATTTGGAGATGATTCCGCGCCTCAAGTTCCCACCACCTTCTTTGCTGGGACATTTTGCAAACATCCCCTCGCCCTCGCCGCCGCCCGTGCCACCTTACAGCACCTCAAAACAGAAGGTATTGAATTACACAATAAATTAAATCAACGGACTACCCAACTTGTCAACGATTTAAATGCTCACATGACACAGCAGAATATAGCCATCAAGTTTACTAACTTTGGCTCATTTTTTGCTGTAGCAGCTACCCAAAGCGCAGTTCCCCCAATGGCGATAAACTTACTCTCCTATCACCTCATCACAAAAGGAATACATCTGCGCCAAGGAGACAAAGGCGGATTTCTTTCCACAGCACACACCGACGAAGATATTAATCTCATCAAAAAAGCCTTTATCGACAGTATTAACGAACTACGCAACCAAGGATTTATTAACAAATAATCTTCTCTTTGCGCCCCTCCGCGTTTCCCTTTGCGCCCCTTTGCGTTTAAAAAATATGCTCCTAGAACTCTTAAACCCCGCAGAACTCCCCATCAAACAACAGCTAACCCCACCCACCCAAATTAAACTCAAAAAAATCCTCACAGAACTATTAACAGCATTAAATGAACCCGATATTCAACAAGCCATCAACACCATTGAAACCGCAATAGCTGAACTAGAAATATATGATGTATTCCCCCTCGAAACAATCTCTACACAAACAACATTAAAATACTGGGAAATAGAAGACTTTGACACCTACTTTCATGTCCAACACGTCCAAAGCAACGAACCAGAACTTTGCTTAGTCAAAGGTTTATTATCAGCTTGTCAAACCTTCTTGTATCTCAAACAAGACAATTTAAATCTAGATATTACTCAAATTGAATTGCAAAAAGAAGGCTTTAAAAATTATGTCCATCTTTTAGACAGAGTATTTCAACTTAACTTAGAGTCATGTTAAAACTCACACCCCAGGAAATTTGGCAAGGTTTCCATTGGTCATTTTTTATCAATATCCAAGGACTAATTATTTGTTTACGTCGCTTTGATTTAGAATTAATAGATGGAAATTTACAACAAGCACGAACAGAGTTAGAAACAGCTACAAAATTAATGTTAGCTTCTGGTGCATCAATGGAATTAGCAGGTAGCTTAAGCCCCGAATTATATGAAGCAGAAATTCGTCCTTCGATGATGCCTCCTCATGTTAAATCACATGATTTTAGTGGGTTGATGTCTTGGGAACATTCAGTATTAATTAAAGTTTGGAAACAGTTACGACCTCATTTTGCTAATTTACCAGTAGAGTTAAAGACTGATCATCAAGCGTTTGTTGATGCTTATCTTTATCTGGCTAAATCTCATCGAGCAGTTTGTCAAAAGTTCGGTGGGGAGGAGGCTGGTAGTTTACGATTTGAGCGTAGTTGTGCTGTTGATGTTTTAGATGCTTTTACTCGTAGTCGGTATCAGTTTATTAATCCTGAGAATTTGGAAGATGGTTTCGCGCAAAGGCGCAAAGGCACAAAGTATTAGATAGTTTTAAGGATATAGAAGTTATGAATTATTCTATTGATGATATTAAGAATCACCCTGCATCTGAGCGTATTTTAGCTGCACTTAAGGAGGCTCGGATTAAGTTAGAAGCGGTGGAGTTAGAAAGGTCTGAGGAAGTGGCAATTATTGGGATAGCGGGGCGGTTTCCTGGGGCTAGAAATGTTGATGAGTTTTGGGATAATTTGAAAAATGGTGTTAGCTCGATTGAGTTTTTAAGTGATGATGAGTTATTAGCAAACGGGGTAAAGGCGCAGGATTTAGGAAAACCAAATTATGTCCGGGCTTATGCTAGTTTAGCGGGAATTGATGAGTTTGATGCCGGGTTTTTTGGTTATTCTCCTAGAGAAGCGGAAATTCTCGATCCTCAGCATCGTTTGTTTTTAGAATGTGCTTGGGAAGCTTTAGAAAATGCTGGCTATGATTCGGAGCAGTATTCGGGTAATATTGCTGTGTATGCTGGGGCTGCACTGAATAGTTATTTGGTAAATTTAGCAAGTAATTCTCATTATCGAGAAAATAGCGATCGCACTCAAGTCGTGATCAGCAATGTTATGGGTTTAATGCCTACTCGCGTCTCCTATAAATTGAATTTAACAGGTGCGAGTTGTGGTATACAAACAGGCTGTTCTACTTCTTTGGTTAGTGTACATATTGCTTGCCAAAGTTTATTAAATAAAGAATGCGATATAGCACTTGCTGGTGGTGTGTCTATCGGTATAGGAGAAAAAGCAGGTTATCTTTATCAAGAAGATGGTGTACTTTCACCAGATGGTTATTGTCGGGCTTTTGATGTTAACGCCAAAGGCACAGTATTCGGTAATGGTGTGGGAATCGTTGTCTTGAAAAGACTGCGGGATGCTATTCAAGATGGCGACCATATTTATGCAATTATCAAAGCAACAGCAATTAATAATGATGGTTCACAAAAAGTAGGTTTAACTGCGCCCAGTGTTATCGGACAAGCAAAAGCCATCACTACTGCTTTAACAAAAGCTAAGATAAATCCAGAGACAATTCAATATATTGAAACCCACGGAACAGGAACAGCATTAGGCGACCCCATTGAAATTGCAGCTTTGACTAAAGCATTTTCACCACATACTAATCAAAAACAATTTTGTGCTGTTGGTTCAGTCAAAACTAATATTGGTCATCTCGATGCGGCTGCGGGTATCAGTGGTTTAATTAAAACTGCCCTAGCTCTTAAACATAAACAAATTCCCCCAAGTTTAAATTTTACGGCCGCGAATCCTCAAATTGATTTTGCTAATAGTCCATTTTTTGTTAATACTCACTTGACACCTTGGATAAATCATCAACATCCCAGAAGGGCTGGTATTAGTTCCTTTGGGATGGGTGGAACTAATGCTCACGCAATTTTAGAAGAAGCACCAGTCTTTAAGCAGGGGAGCAGGGGAGCATGGGAGCAGGGGAGAGATTATCAACTGTTGGTACTTTCGGCTAAAAGTGAAAAAGCACTTGAGCAAGCAACAATCAATCTGGCTACACATTTACAAAAGCATCCACAATTAAACCTTGCAGATGTAGCTTACACTCTGCAAATTGGTAGGAGAGCATTTAACCATCGTCTTTGCTTAGTTTGTCAAACTTCCGCCCAAGCAATTGAAATCCTCACAGGAGTTGATGCTTCCCAACTTTTGAGTCATTCCCCAGAAAACACCGAACCCAGCCTAGTATTTATGTTTCCTGGACAGGGTAGCCAATACCTCAACATGGGACAAGAACTCTACAACACCGAACCAGTTTTCCGCCAAGAAATCGACCATTGCAGCAAATTATTACAACCACATCTAGGCTGTGATTTATGTTCCATCCTCTTTAAACAGGACAACGAAAATTCACCCAGTACCCAGCCTCCAGTCCCCAGTCCCCAGTCCCCAGTCCCCATCACCCAAACCACCTACGCCCAACCTGCTCTATTCGCCGTAGAATACGCCCTAGCGAAACTCTGGTTATCCTACGGTATTCAGCCACAGGCTATGATTGGTCACAGCATTGGGGAATATGTGGCTGCAACTTTGGCGGGTGTCTTCACCTTAGCTGATGCTTTGGCAATAGTGGCACAGCGCGGAAAATTGATGCAACAATGTCCATCGGGAGTGATGCTTTCAGTTTCTCTCGCACCGGAGAAACTGCAACCGTTTTTGACAGATGATTTAGTTATTGCTGTCCATAATGCACCTCAGTTATGCGTCGTATCGGGAACGGAAGCAGCAATTACTCTACTAGAAAAACTGCTCACACATCAAAATATTACTCATCGGCGGTTACATACTTCCCATGCTTTCCATTCACCCTTGATGGAAACTGCTGTTACTCCCTTAACGCAAATCTTACAAAAAATTACCCTCCAGTCACCACAAATTCCCTTCATTTCCAACGTTACGGGAACTTGGATAACTCCAGAACAAGCCACAAACCCCAATTATTGGGCTACCCATTTACGTCAACCAGTGTTATTTGCTGAGGGAATTAAGCAACTACAACAAACACCCAATCAGATTTTCTTAGAAGTTGGTTTTAGTCAAACGTTAAGTAGCATTATCAGACAATTTCCCAACGCGCCCCTAACTTTCTCCTCTGGAAAACATCCCCAAGATACCCAGTCTGATGTGGCTTTGATTTGCAAAACCTTGGGACAACTTTGGCTTAGGGGTGTGACTGTCAACTGGTCAGAATTTTACACCGAACAACAACCGCAAAGATTACCCCTCCCGACTTACCCCTTTGAACGTCAACGCTATTGGGTGGAACGGTATCCATTAGCAGAAACTACTTCTAATAGCTCTAAAACGCTCCAGAAGCAGGAAGAAATCTCAAATTGGTTTTATTTGCACTCTTGGAGACAGCAGCCTTTATTGCGTTCTGCTGCACCGCTAAATAAACAACGATATTTAGTATTTTGTCATGCTGGAGAGGTTGGGGAAAAATTAGTACAGCATCTTCAGGAGAGTGGACAGGAAGTAATCACAGTAGAACCGGGAACAGAATTTACAAGAGTTGGCGATAATTATAAAATCGCGCCGGAAAATCCCGAAGACTACAAAACACTTTGGTTGCAACTGCAAACAGATGATAAGTTACCTGATATGGTTGTCCATTCATGGACTCTCACAGAACACACAGATTTTCAGCAACAGCAAAATCTAGGTTTTTATAGTTTACTGTGGCTAACTCAGGCTTTATCTTCTTCATCTGTGTCAATTTATGTATTGACTCAGCAAGTACAGAATGTTTTAGGAAATGAAACTCTCAACCCTAATGATGCTACTATTCTGGGTTTATTGAAGGTAATTCCCCAAGAATACCCAAATTTGAATTGTCAACATATTGATGTGGCAATTTCTGACATCAACTTCCAGCAAATAGTTAGAGAAATTACCACAAATTCCCCAGATAAATTTGTCGCTTATCGGGGTAGAACTCGTTGGATACAAGAATTTAACCCGATTTCTTTACCTAACCCTGAACCTACTCAACTACCCTTAAAATCTGAGGGTGTATATGTAATTGCTGGGGATTTAGTGGAAGGTTTAGGGTTAATTTATGCCAAGTTCCTCACAGCAACAGTCAATGCTAAATTAGTGTTTCTCGGACGCTCAGATTTACCACAACCAAAAGAATGGGATAATTGGCTGGCTACCCACGGTCGTCAAGATGCTGTAAGCCATTGTATTCAACAACTGCAAGGTTTACAGGCTCAGGGTTGTGAATTTTCATTTACTAGCGTTGACTTAGCAGACATCAGCCAAGTGGAAGAGGCGATCGCTCATTCCCTAACTAAATTTGGTAAAATCAACGGTGTAATTCATGCTGGCACAATGGGCGATCGCGCTAGTTGTTTGATTCGCAATCTCACCATCCCAGAGTGTGAAAAACAATTCCATACGAAAATACACGGTCTCCTGGCGTTAGAAACAGCACTCCAAAATCAACCCCTAGACTTTTTCCTATTACAATCATCCCTCTCGTCGGTGGTTGGTGGTATAGGCTTCGCGGCTTATGCAGGAGCGAACTGCTTTATGGATGCGATCGCTTATCAACGCAGTCAAACAAATCACACACCTTGGCTGAGTATCAACTGGGATGCTGTCAGTTTAGCAGAAATCACCACCCCCACAGGAGCAGCCTTGGTAGATTTAGCCATGACTCCCCAGGAAGTTTGGCAAGTTACAGAACGGATTTTAGCGCAACCCATAGCCCCACAAATCACCGTTTCTCCTGTAGACTTAGCATCTCGCCAACAATCCCAACCACCAGAACAATCTACAACTAATCACGCCCGTCCCCAAATTGCTACTACCTATGTTCCCCCCAGCAATGAAATAGAAGCCAGAGTCACCCAAATAATGGAGAATCTATTGGGAATCTCACCAATTGGGACTCATGATAACTTCTTTGAATTGGGTGGACATTCATTGTTAGCAATTCAAGCTGTTTCGCAGCTACGGGAAGAATTTCAAGTAGAATTGCCTATGCGACAATTTTTATTTGAATCACCCACAATTGCGGGGATAGCCAAGATTACCATTGAAAATCAATCGTCTATGACTGACGATACAGAAGCGTTGGCAGCACTAATAGACCAAGTGGAACACATGACCCCCATCCAAGTACAGCAATTATTAGCAGAATAACCCCATTCGTGAGAGGTTAAGATAACTGCACATTTGTCAAGAGGGAGCAGGAAAAGGGGATAAATCCAGCTTGGGGTACAGCCGGGATACGGATACCGTTGGCGAATTCCCCAAACAGCTAAACTGAACCGATTAGTTCAGCAATGAAACGATTGAGAACCTTCTGAGCAGTTTTATACCCAGTAGCTTGCTTACCTAACTTCAGTTCAGATAAAACACGGTCACGTAAAATTTGGGGCGTGAGTAGCAATGGAACAGAAAACCGGGATAAGAAAAAAAGTGGAAAAA
>JBODRP010000003.1:0-71306 GCA_050633005.1 Trichormus sp.
TGCATCCTCGCTATCAAGGAAAAGGAATTGGCCGGACTTTAGTAGAAGATTTTTGTAGGAGCGCATCAGGGCAAGGTTTTGATAGTGTCGTCACAACCGCTAGCCTCTATGCTGAAGGTTTTTATTTGCGTTTGGGATTTATTGCTATTCAAAGAGTACCTCATCATTTAGGGCGTGGGTTAGTAGTGCCTGTGACTGAGATGAGTAAGGAGTTGGATAGTAGTTGAGTGTTAAAAATTAATGAAATTATCAAATGTATAGTTGGTTGGCATTTCAGATTACAATTGAACTAAATTTTCTTAATATATTAAAATTTTGGATTAAAATTTTGATTTAACTTTTTTCAAACCTTAATTTATCATACCTGAGTTAATTTGTTTTAATTACAAGCTGTTTTTGAATAAAATTTGAATAATGCAAACAACTACTAAAAATCAAAGAATAGTTAAAACTGTCCGCTCTTCTGCCCTTACCCGTATACGTTTAATAGAGGCTGCCTCACAAGTATTCGCTACCTTGGGTGTTCAAGGGGCAACTACCCGTGAAATAGCTCGTGTGGCTGGTGTAAATGAAGTAACGTTATTTCGACATTTTACTAGTAAAGAGCAACTGTTAAAAGCTGTGATTGAAAATGCGATCGCACTGCAAACCGAAGCCCTCGCTCACCCGGAAGCATGGACGCAGGATTTAAGAACTGATCTCAATAACTATGCCCAGATGTATCATGCTATGCTGATGGCGCAAGAAGACTTAATTCGTACCTTTATCGGTGAAGCCAAGCGTCATCCAGAAGCAGCCAAGCAAGTTATAGAAGAAGCCGCTAGGCCTTTGGGAGAAAAACTAGTAGCTTACCTGGAATCTTGCCAAAAAGCTGGATATGTGAGATCAGAGGTAAATGCAGAAATAGCTGTTGACATATTTAGGGGAATGTTGCTAACTGGAATGTTGTGTAATGATGTCAAATCCCCAACCCACAGCTATAGCAGTCAGGAATATATTGCCACCTGTGTAGATGTTTTTGTCAGGGGGATAGAGACTGAGGGTTAAGGAGGCAGGGTGTAGGGGTGTGGGGGTGTAGGGGTGTAGGGGTGTGGGGGTGTAGGGGAAAAAGAAGAAAATTATGGAGAGAGGTATTTAATTTTGAATTTTGAATTTTGAATTTTGAATTGGAGCGAAGCGACTTGACTACGTTGAAATAATTTCGCAGTGTCACACACCCTACAAGAACCTACATAAATCCAATACATTGCATTTTCATCAATAATGGGTATAACTAGTCAACAGTCAACAGTCACCCGATGAAACCTCAATTTAAATACACCAAAGCCCAGCCAGAGGATATTGGGCAGTTAGAACATATCCTCGAACAGTGTTTTATGATGTCGGCTGGTGAGAGTGCAAATTATGCCAATTTTGTGGGTTTAGATAATTGTCGTGTGATTTATCGAAATCAACAAGTTGCTGGTGGCTTGGTGATTTACTCGATGGCTCAGTGGTGGGGTGGTGAGTGTGTACCGATGGCGGGAATTGCGGCTGTGGGTATTGCTCCAGAATATCGTGGAGATGGTGCTGCGATCGCACTTATGCAAAACGCACTGCAAGAAATTCACTCCCAGCAAATTCCGATTTCGGTTCTATATCCAGCTACCCAACGCCTATACCGCAAAGCTGGATACGAACAAGCGGGTAGTTACTGTATTTGGGAAGTTCCTACACAAAGTATTCAAATAACAGAAAATTGTTTACCTGTGCAAGCTGTAGACTCTAAAAATTACGAGATGTTTCACAGCCTACATCAGCAACAGGCAAAACTCACCCACGGGTATTTAGACAGACATCCTGGAATCTGGCAATTATTGGTACACACAGAACCATCGGATACTGTCTACTGTTATTTAATTGGTGAAAAAAACCAACCCCAAGGCTATATCATCTTTATTCAAGAACGCACCAAAGACGGCTCAATATTAGGTGTGCGAGATTGGGTGCTGCTTTCCCATGAAGCTGTAATTACTTTTTGGTCATTTTTAGCCAAGCATCGTTCCCAAATTGACAAAATACGCTGGAAAAGTTCAATTACTGATGCTCTAACATTAGTTTTACCGGAACAAACTGCTAAAATTTACCAGAGCGATCGCTGGATGTTAAGAATAGTTGATGTATGCAAAGCCTTAGCTACCCGTGGTTATCCGCCAGAAGTAGCAGCAGAATTACATTTAGAAATCCAAGATAACTTATTAAGCCACAATCAAGGTAAATTTATTTTATCTGTTGCCAACGGCCGGGGTGAAGTCACCAAAGGAGGTAAAGGAGACTTCAAGCTAGACATTCAAGCATTAGCACCCTTATATTCCAGCCTATTTACACCCCATCAACTACAACTAGCCGGAAAACTAAATACAACAGCCACAGCACTCACCACCGCCACCCAAATATTTGCCAGTGCCTCCCCTTGGATGATGGATTTCTTTTAACAGTGCTGGGTGAAGTAGAAATTATATCGTGTTTGGTTAAAGACTTATAATTAGGACTGCAAGGGAGCAGGGGGCAGGGGGCAGAAAGAGTTTTTTGTTGCTTGCACAGGTCAGACAATTATAACTAATTATCCGAACTTGATATTACAACTTACAAATTACGAATTACGAATTACGTTAGCGGAGCGGGGCGTTAGCCCATTACGAATTATTATGCACCATAGTTCTGGACGCTGGCGTTTCGGGCTGGCGTTATCTTTATTAACTGTTTTTTTGTGGGGTGTGCTACCAATTGCCCTGAAGGTGGTACTACAAACCTTGGATGTGTATACCGTGATTTGGTTTCGCTTTTTGGTGTCGTTTGTTTTATTGGCTATATATCTGGGGATGCGTGGTAAATTGCCACCCTTAAGACAATTGAGTGTTAATAGTTGGAAATTATTAGCGATCGCTACTTTTATGTTAGCCGCTAATTACTTATTGTTTATGAAGGGTTTAGCGTTAACTTCCCCTGCTAACGCGGAAGTGATTATTCAATTAGCTCCCCTATTATTAAGTTTTGGTGGTTTAGTCATTTTTCAAGAAAGATACAATTTGCAACAATGGTTAGGTGTGGGTGTATTAACTTTAGGTTATGTGTTATTTTTTCGCGCCCAAATGACTAATGTAATTACTTCTACTAATACCTATGTTTTCGGCAGTGCTTTGGTAGTATTAGGGGCAGTAGTTTGGGCAATCTATGCTTTAGCTCAAAAGCAATTATTACAGTCTCTATCTTCTGCCCATATTATGTTGATGATTTATGGGGGATGTGCTGTATTATTTACTCCCTTAGCCAAGATAGAAACAATTATTACACTGAGTAATTTTCATTTAGTAACTTTGGTTTTTTGTGGTTTAAATACACTCATTGCCTATGGTGCTTTTGCCGAATCTTTAGAACATTGGGAAGCATCAAGAGTCAGTGCTGTCTTAGCATTAGCACCAATTGTCACCTTAATAGCAGTAGAGTTAACATCACTAATTGCACCTAATTTAATTCCTCCAGAAAGACTGACAATTTTAGGTATATTAGGTGCATTGTTAGTAGTAGGTGGTTCAATAGCGATCGCACTTAAGAAAAATAAGACATAGGTCATACCAATTCTCTATGAAGTTGCGCCAAATAAATGATGTAGAGACGTTCCATGCAACGTCTCTACAGTACAGAATAAAGTGCATCTATGGCTACGCCAGGCAAGCTACATCAAGAAACGGTATAAGCTGTTGGACATTTAATTTGCATATTCACATTGCAGGAGGGCAGGGAGGAGCAAAGGTTTACAGATTGTTTAGACAAATCAAATGATGCAACTTATAAAGAATCTCAAAAAAACTTAACCTTTCAAGCTACATCAAAACTACTGAGGCAGTAAATCTTAGTATTTGCTATAATTATTAGCGTTAGTATCAGGCATCAATTTACATCTCTGCAAGGGTGAATCTTTTTGTACCTGTATATCCAGTAAAAAGCAGAATTTTTACGCCAACTTCCTGGACTTGTAAGGGTATTACACATTTAAATTACACAGCAATCATCCTGTTAACTGTGATAGTAGCTAACAGATAATAGGTGACACAATGATCAAACTCTGAGCATAACATAAGCTCGACTTTATCCATTTTTACGAAGCCCAAAACCCGACGCTGAAACCATTATGGGATGGTAGTTTTAGTTTTTGGACTTGAGTGCGAATCAGTGACATGGAAAAAGTCTTTGCCAAAAAACCAGGATTTTTGCCGGATAAGGAAAGCCGAGTTCTTAATTTTGGATAAAGTCGAGCTAAGACTCATATTTGATTTTTACAAAAATACCTAGTCAGTCCACTACATATAATTAATTACGAATTACGAATTACGAATTACGTTAGCGTAGCGGGGCGCAGCCCATTACGAATTAATCCAACTGGGTGTCAGCATTCCTACCAAAAATCAGCATTACACCACTAAAACAGTTGAGCAATGAATAGTTTATTGAAGAAGTGGACTAACAAAGTTAGTAAACATTCACTGTTGTTAGTCCTGTCAACACTACTACCAACATTAGGAATTAATCATCGAGTTATAGGAGCAGAACGAGTCTATACTTCTTATTCAGGATTAGAGTTATCTATTTCTGTTGCTAGTTTAGAAGCATACGCCAAAACAGGTGTCTTCAATGAAGAATTAGCAATTTATCAACAATATTTATCTGGTAAACAGTTTCAAGAATTGCGGCAAATTTTATCTACACCAGTAAAAGTAAGTTCAGTAGTGTTGTCGCAATTTCTGCATACTCCCCAAGGTGAATTTTTACTGCGGCGGTTGGGGCAAGTAATTCAAAGTAAGAGTATACAAACACAACCGCAATTAAATGCTTTACGTTCCGCGTTAGTGTTAGCAGCTAGTGAACCAGAAGGGTTAACTTTCTTAAATTTATTACGGAAATATCCGGCTGACGGCATCTATATTAATTTAGCCCAAAGTTTCACGATAGCTGGGGAATTACAGAAAATTGTTCATCAAACTCATCAAGCGATCGCACTTGTTACCAATAAATCAAATCTAGAAGCTGCTAGTATACAAACTACCAAAGGTTTATCTCAATTACCAGATTTAAGCAACCAGGGAAACATCCCGGCGCAAAAACAGACTTTGAGGTTGTTTGATTCTACACGGAATCGGTTATTGGTAACTGATATTTATCTTCCCCGTATCCAACAAACTGCGCCTGTAATTGTGATTTCTCATGGTTTGGGTTCAGACAGCAGTAACTTTGAGTATTTAGCTAGCCACTTAGCATCTTATGGGTTTGCAGTAGTTGTTCCTAATCATCCCGGTAGTGATGCAGGGCAAGCGCGACGTGTGCATCAACAAGGAAATGATGTCATATCAGTAGAGGAATTTCAACACCGACCATTAGATGTCAAGTATATTTTAGATCAACTAGAAATCAGTAATCAGTCTCATGGTGAGTTTCAGGGTAAATTAAATCTGCAACAAGTTGGTGTGTTTGGGCAATCTTTAGGAGGCTACACAGCTTTAGCCTTGGCTGGGGGTAAAATTAACTTTGAGCAATTGCAACAAGACTGCAAACCAGAGAAACTCAACAAAACCTGGAATATGTCTTTATTATTTCAGTGTCGTGCCTTGGCATTGAAAGATAATTACCCATTAAATAACTTACAAGATCAACGAGTCAAAGCTGCGATCGCAGTTAACCCCATCACCAGTTCTATTTTTGGCAAAGCTGGGATGAATCAGATTAAAATCCCTGTGATGCTCATTGGTAGTAGTGAAGATACAGTTGCACCAGCTTTGTATGAGCAAATTTTACCCTTTTCCTGGCTAGCTAATTCCCCCAAATATCTCGCCATGCTTGTCGGTGGAACTCATTTCACCACCATTGGCAACAGTCACCCCAGTAGCCAGCAAGTAGCTTTATCTCAAGATTTAGTAGGGGATGCGGTGCAAGCACATCGCTACATGAATGTTTTAAGTTTACCTTTCTTCCAAACCTATGTAGCTAAAAATGGAGAATATGCACCTTATTTAAGTGCAGCTTATGCCAAAAATATTTCTACTAATTCTCTGGCTTTGAAAATTGTTCAGTCTCTCACTACCACAGAGTTAGCACAGGGGTTAAGTGGTGAAGCTAATACCATTAACCCACAATACTAATTAAGACTGACGCAGGTGTCAAAAACAGGGTGTAGGGGAGAAAGCATTAGAAGCAACACCTTTGGTGCGTTAAGGCTTACGCCTAACACACCCTACTGGCGTGACTACAAGCAAGATTATTGAATATACTATTCATAATCAAATTAATTTTAGCAAAATTATCTGTTTGATACAGCATTTCTGCTGGCTGCTGGATATATTTATCGTCCACAATTTCCTCACCACAATTGGCAATAATTTGGCTAACACTCTCCTGAGTTGATTCTAAGTGAAACTGCAAACCTAACACTCGCTGATTATATATAAAAGCTTGATTTTCACAACCTTCACTATAAGCTAACCGAGTTGCACCTGGCGGTAAATCAAAGGTATCACCATGCCAATGGAACACTGTAAATTGCTGTGGTAATTCCCCAAACAAAGTTGAGTTTTGTGCTTCCTGAGTGAGTTGAATCGGAAACCAACCGATCTCTTTATACTTGCCACTATAAACTTGAGAACCCAAAACATCTGCGATTAACTGCGAACCCAAACAAATGCCAACTACTGTTTTATTAGCTGTAATTGCTTGTTCAATAAATCGCTTCTCTTGTGTTAACCAAGGATATTGATGATCTTCATAAATATTCATTGGCCCACCCATTACTACTAGCCAATCAATATCTCCTACTGGGGGTAATGATTCATCCGCATAAAATCTAGTCGCGGAAAGTTCATGTTTGTGTTCTAATGCCCATTGCTCAATACTAGCAGGTGTTTCAAAAGGAACGTGCTGCAAGTAATGTATCTTCATCTTCAACTCCCGAATATTCGTTTGTAGTAAGGGCTTTAGCCCTTTATTATGATAAGTTCATAATTTTGATTTCAAGTACAATGAATACAACAAAAGTCTGATGGATAATATCACTACCATCACCCTGGCCATATATTACCGTATTAATTTGGCGATCGCTTCCCAAATACAGGGTATCATCTGCAAATACACATTCTCCAGTAGTTTATGAGTAGCCGAAATAGTAAAGTTAACCCTCTTGTGCATATCAAGAGGGTTAAATAATTAGATTCTCAGCCGCTTTTAGAATCGGAAGGTAGTCCGAACAACACCAGTGTAGATGGTATCGTTGTTACTGTTATGTTCTGGGTTAAAAATGACAATTAACCCTGGTGTAATTGAAATATTACTATTTACTTGATAGCGGTACAGAGCTTCTAAATGGAAAGATGTATCTGTATCTTCACGGCGATTGCTAGTAGGAGTTAAAACAGCAGGGCCAAAATCATTACTAGTAACTTTTGGTGGTTGTCCAAAAATTAAACCGCCCAAGTTACCCTTTTTACCCAAGTCGGGAAAAGCTAAAGTGACAGCCCAATTCCAAATGTCTGCTTTATCACCACGATTCACATTTGTACCAGAACTAACTTCAGCGATCGCTTGAGTATATCCCACCCATCCAGAAAGCACAAATTCGGGCTTAAAACGATAACTAGTTTGTAAACTGTAATGGTTGGCGGAAGTCGCAACCCCAGCACCAAAGGGAGTATTGGCAAAGGTACTACCATAAGCACCAGAAACCGTCACATCCCCAGCCCCACCACTCAGGTAAGAATGGGCATAGCTCAAACCCAGGGTAAAGTTTTTATTGGGTTTAAATTCTAACTGCGCCAAAGCTCCATAACTACCATCAAATAGGCCTCTACCTGGTGTTGGTTCACTACCGCGTCTGGCAATATATCCCCCTGACAAGGTGATAGCGTCACTCAACTGGAAAATAGCACTGATTCCTGAACCTGTATTACTCCCAGAACCAGTGTTACTGGCGCGATAAATAGGGGAGAAGCGACCAAACCGTGATATTGCACCGCTAGGAGCTGATGCTAACAGGGGGTTAATCGTATTGAAGTTATCGTAAAACTCCCCACCAATGGCATCAAGAATAACTTGAAGTCTATCATTCACAGGAAAGCGATAGAATAACTTACCTAAGTGGACGCTGTTATCTAGGTTATTAGTTGAGTCCCATCCCAGACGACTCATATTAGTCCCTGTGATTGGAGCATTAAAAGCTGTAGTGTTGGTAGCTTCTAAACGAGCAAACAAGTAGTCTTTGCCAGTAAAGCTAGAGATGAGATTCAAGCGGACGCGATCGCTAAAAATAGCATTATCTCGCAAATCCCGACCTGCTGCACCATAGGCATTGTTTTTAGCAGCCTCACGCGCAGTTCCCGCCGGTTGAGCATTGATAGTCCGCCATTGGTCAGAGTTTAAGGCTCTATCTCCACCAAATACACTACCAACAGTGAAAATTACCTCTGCATTTAACTTGGTAGTGGCAGAAAATTGTTGACTTTCTAAAGTAGCTGTACGTGCTTCTAAACTGTCAACTCGTCCCCGCAGTTCTGTTAATCCTTCTGCAAACTCTTCTTGTAGTTTTTGCAGTGTGGCTAAGTCTTCTTTTGTGACTAAATCCGCCGTACTCGTACCAATCAGTTCGTTAATTCGATTCAAACAAGCATTCAAACCCGCCGCAAATTCATAGCGAGTCATGGCGCGATTACCCCGGAAGGTGCTATTGGGATATCCCGCAATACAACCATAACGCTCAACTAACGATTGCAATGCTTGGAAAGCCCAATCTGTCGGTTGCACATCAGATAGTTGCGAAACTGATGTTACCTGACTCATCGATGAGTTATCAGCTACATCTTCCTGTGCTTGCACCTGTGCAATATCTTTTTCTACAGGAGATGCTGATGCAGCTTGAGCCATGATCACATTCACTCCCAGCAGCATCGGAGCGACATACAAAGACTTCCATACCATGTTTGACATTTGCCTCACACCTGAAAAACATTTTACCAATATAGTTGGTATAAAGTTAAATTAGTATATATCATTTACCAAGGTAAGTAGTTTTTATGACTTTTTTATCGAAACAATCGGGTCTAAAACCTCGCCTTTTAAGGCGAAAAGTTTTGGCACGGGGTTAAAACCCTGTGACAAAACGTAATTGCGAATTGCGAATTGCGAATTGCGAATTGGTTTATCCAGAGATATCTTCTGAGCATCACTGAATTGTTACAATTCTCTGACTTAAATACATTGATTTATACCAACCTAATTGGTAAAGTATCTCTATCTATTAAATAATCATAGATCCCAGAAAGTCAAGACTTTCAGCCTTAAATAAACTGCTATTTGAGTGTTAGTTCCCTGAAATTATAGCAGTAGTATAAACATCTCATGATTATCTACCAACCATGAAAAAGCAGTTTTTTGCGTTTTCATTGAGAGCTTGTGCTGTCAATACTACATTACCAACCCCAGTATTTGCCGTTACCTTATCTCGACTTTATCCATTTTTACGAAGCCCAAAACCCGACGCTGAAACCATTATGGGATGGTAGTTTTAGTTTTTGGACTTGAGTGCGAATCAGTGACATGGAAAAAGTCTTTGCCAAAAAACCAGGATTTTTGCCGGATAAGGAAAGCCGAGTTCTTAATTTTGGATAAAGTCGAGCTAAGGTGCATCACTGCGAGAGAACCTAACTATACCAAGTTGTGAGAGCGATCGCGTAGTTTAATATATAGTGTTTAGGAAATGCGATCGCGTAATATAACGTCATATATAGTGTTTATTGATTTTATTCTTAACTGCACCCTATTGCCTTATGTGTGGAAATATTGATTTAGCCTTGATATGAAAGATTGCAAAATTGAAGTTTCTGGTAAAATTGAATCAACCAGAGTGTAGTTTCTATTTGGTTCAAGTTTAATTGTTGTAATTGCCGCAGTATTGTTTACCGTTCCAGATGAGAACTGAGGCATGGATAGAAGTATATTTTTAGATGTTTTGTATAGCTTACAAAGATTGTTTGTAGGTTACATTCCTGCTGCTGTTGTAGGCAGTTTTTTCGGTTATTTAATGGGGGTTAATGGCACAGTTTATCAAATATTTAGACGGATAATTCAGATACCTCATAGCATTCCCCCTATTGCTTTGCTACCGATAATGTTGGTTGTCTGGCAAGAGAAAGAATCAGCCGTAGTGATAGTAATTTTTATTGCTAGTTTCTGGACAATTTTGCTCAATACAGCCATAGGTATGCGACACTTCCGCAGACAAGATAACAATTTTCGTGTAGCTATATTCCACCTTTTTCATGCTCTGAAAGTTGGGATTTGGGTAGCATGGTTTACGGTGATTGCAATAGAAATGTTAATAGATAAAAAAGGGCTTGGCTCTCTGGCATGGGATGGCTATAAATCAGTCAACATCAATTATATAATTCAGGCGATAATTTACATCGGTGTCATCGGTTTTCTGCTAGATCAATTACTCGATTTAACAGGATATATGCTAGCTCAAATTGTGAGTAATGGTAAAAAGTCTGGCTGAATATTTGTAAGGGGAGCAGGGGGCAGGGGAGGCAGGGGAGGCAGGGGAGGCAGGGGAGGCAGGGGAGGCAGGGGAGAAATTTTTACCCCAATGCCCGATGCCCAATGCCCGATGCCCAATGCCCAATGCCCCAAAATTCCTTAATTCCTGTTAGATATTGAATTAGGATAGTTGATGCTCAATCTTGATATTACGACTTGTCATAACTTGCTCAAATAACTCTGTTGGTAGTGCGGCTTCTACTGGCCAAACTCCTGGTTTTTTCAGTTTACCTGCTAATAATAATTGGGCAATACTACCTGTACCACAGCCAGCCGCAATTGCTGTATTTTTATGTACTAAAGTTGAGGAATAAACAGTATCTTCACCATTTATTTTTCCTCTCACTTCTGAGCGTACTGCTACACCAATGCCACTAAAAACATTGGTGACATCTGTCATCAAATGACTAACATGAGACAAAAATTCAATTGTACTTTGACGCTGCATCCAAAATTTAGGAAAAATATGAGCAGCAATCCAAGTCAAATGATTATAAAAATCTGGTATTGAACCAAACTTAGTAATTACAGTGTTGATATTAGGAAAAGTCAGGGGAATTGTGAAGGTTTCTGGCATATCAAACCAGTAGACTCCACTGCGGTTGTAAGGAGAGGGGAAATTGACAACTTCTCTCTCACTATATGGTTTAATTAATTGCCATTTTCCATCTATCCAAGCCTGAAAAGGATGTTGCAATCCTAAAAAAGTAGTCCGCATGACTGTAATACCAGCACCGCCAGAACCAGCAACTAAATAACTTAAATGTACCTTTTCTGGCTGGTCGAATTTTTCAATACCTTGGCGTACCATACTATTAGAAATACCGGGGAAAATACCAGTATTAACAATAGCTGTTACCCCAGCATTGATAGCTTGTTGGTGATAATTTAAAGCTTTTTGAGTAAAAGAACGGTGGTCACTAACATCTAAATAGTTAACCCCCTGTTCAATGCAGAGCTTGAGAACATGAGCATCACGATAATGAAACGGCCCTGCACAGTGAATTACTAGATTAGATTTTGCGATCGCTTCCCGTAATTTGTCAACCTCTGCCAAGTCCAACACCAGCAATGGGAAATCACTCCCCTGACTTATTTGTGGGGAACGGCCAGTGATAGTAATTTCAGCTTGAGTATGGGTAGCAATATCTTGGGCAACACTTCTACCAATGCGTCCCCGTCCTCCCAGAATTAAAACGCGGTCTGTCATCACTCCCTGTAGGCAACGATACCTCTATTTGACCAGTTTTTTGTCCTGTTGACATCAGCTACAGGTGGTAATTCGTAACAATTGAGAACATTATTTTTGGCACAGAGGTTTTCGGCGGATACAATAAACGCAAGATAGATGTTCTGTCTGCTTAATCAGCTACATTAAGTGGCAAAATTACGTAAAATCGCGGCATTCTACTAAAGATTATGGCTCAAACTGTAACCCCGCATCAAAGAGGAATTGTGGCTTTTCAACCGCTTGATGTTGAACTGCGGAATGTGTTTAAATTTTTTAACCAAGAACCAGCATTACACGGGATAGATTTAGATATTAGACAGGGAGAGTTTTTTAGTATTTTAGGCCCTTCTGGTTGTGGTAAAACTACTACGCTGCGTCTGATTGCTGGGTTTGAACAGGTAGATGCGGGTAAGTTATTGATTCAGGGGCAGTCAATGACTGATGTACCTCCTTATCGTCGCCCTGTGAATACGGTGTTTCAAAGCTATGCCTTGTTTAATCATCTGAATGTGTGGAATAATATCGCCTTTGGACTACGACTCAAAAAACAGAAACTGGGTAAAGGTGAAATTGAAAGTCGAGTCAACGAAGCTTTAAAGTTGGTGAAGATGGAAAGTTTGCGATCGCGTTTTCCCCATCAACTTTCCGGCGGTCAGCAACAAAGGGTAGCATTAGCTAGGGCTTTAGTGAATCGTCCGGCTGTGGTGCTGTTAGATGAGCCTTTGGGGGCGTTAGATTTGAAACTCCGCAAGGAAATGCAGGTAGAGTTATCAAATTTACACAAAGAACTCGGTTTAACTTTCATTATGGTGACGCACGACCAAGAAGAAGCGTTATCATTAAGCGATCGCATTGCGGTGATGAATCAAGGCAAAATTGAGCAAATTGGTACTCCTAGCGCAATTTACGAGCGTCCTAAAACAGCTTTTGTAGCAGATTTTATTGGGGATACAAATTTATTTAGCGGCGAAATCACAGCCGTGGAAACTTCACTAGTGCAAGTTGTCACTAAAACCGGACTAACTCTTGTAGTAAATCGCACTGAGGATACACCAACAGAACTCCTCAAAACTGTAGTTGTCAGTATCCGCCCAGAAAAAATTCAGCTGTCGTTATATCAGCCGACTTTAGTACACAATTGCTTTGAAGGCAGGCTAGTCAATGTCATGTATTTAGGTACTCACGTTAATTATGTTGTCGAATTAATTAACGGCATCACTATCAATGTTTTACAGCCTAATACCTTTGGTAGTTTACCAGACCGAAATACGCCTATTTATGCTTGGTGGGCAGAAGATGATTGTTTAGCTATTGATTCTTAACTAATGACTAAAAGACGCAATTTTTTACAAGGATTAACAGCACTATCGACTTTATCTTTAGCTAGTTGTGGCTGGAGATTAGCTGATGTGCGCGCTTCTACTAGTTCTGGACGCACCGACCAGTTATATTTATTTACTTGGACACAATATGCTGATCAGGAATTATTACAAAACTTCAGTACTCAAACTGCGATGAAGGTATTAGTAGATACCTATGAATCAAATGAGGTGATGTTAGCTAAAGTATTAGCTGGAGGTGGTGGTAGTTATAGCTTGATTTATCCATCTGATTATATGGTGGAGAAGATGGTAGACAAAAATTTATTAATAGAATTAGAACACGATCGCCTGATTGGTTTAGATAATTTATTACCTGAGTTTCAAAATCCTAGTTACGACCCAAAAAACCGTTATAGTATCCCTTTTAATTGGGGAACAACAGGCTTAGTATATAACTCTGAAGTCCTCAAAGAAGCACCGGAAGACTGGGATTATCTGTGGAAAAATAAAGAGTTACTGTATAAGCGCATGACATTATTAAGTGATGTGCGGGAAGTCATGGGCGCAGTATTGCGAATGTTGGGTTATTCCTACAACTCACAAAACGAAAATCAAATTAAACAAGCTTATGAAAAATTAAAGGAATTAAAACCAGCGATCGCATCCTTTGATACTGATGCTTGGCAAAATCAAATTTTAGCAGGTGATCTAGTTTTAGCAATGTGTTATTCTGCCGATGCCATTAGAATCAGTAAGGAAAATCCCAAGATAAAATATGTAATTCCTCGTAGTGGTTCATCACTATGGACAGACACAATAGTAATTCCTAAATCAGCACCAAATATAGATGGTGCTTATGCTTGGATGAACTTTATTTTACAACCAGAAATAGCAGCTAAAATTAGCCAAAGATTAAAAATTGCTACCCCAAATAGTGAAGGATTTGAACTGTTACCAAATGAAGTTAAGAATAATCTTAATTTATTTCCACCACAAGCGATTTTAGAAAAATGTGAACGACTCAGTCCTTTAGGGCAATTTGAAGAGATTTATGAGCAATATTGGACACGATTAAGGAGCAGTTAAAATAATTCGTAATTCGTAATCTCACATCTTGCACCTCGGTTAAAAACCGGGTTTCTTGCAAATCCCTCAGCTTAAAACATTAATCTTTCGTTCAGAAACCCGGTTTTTTAGGGCTTTTTAGGGCTTGTTGAGATTAATTATCATTGGGCATAAAAAATATAATCTACCTTGTCTACCTTGTCTACCTTGTCTACCGATGCCCCATGCCCAAAATTCTTTAATTTTGAATTTTGAATTTTGAATTTTGAATTTTTCTGCCCCATTCCCAATGCTTAAAATATGCCTACCAAAATTCGTAATTTTGAAAACCTAGAATTAAATCGCCACGGATTTAATTGGCTGCAACCTTTAACATTACTTGCACCTGCTGGTGTTTGGTTATTGTTGTTACTGGTACTACCGACGCTGATTATTTTTCAGTTAAGTTTAGTCCCAGATATTCGACCAGGTGATCTAGTCAACCCAAGTGGATTTGATAACTATATTCGCATTTTTGATCCTCTATACTTGAAAGTAATTGTGCGATCGCTATCTTTAGCAGGTAGCACAACAATTGTCTGTTTAATTCTGGGTTTTCCTGTTGCTTATTGGATTGCTCAAATTGCGCCGCAACGTTGGCGAAACTTATTATTATTGGGTTTTGTTTTACCTTTGTGGACTTCTTCTCTACTGCGTTCCTATGCTTGGATTAGTATTTTGCGTCCTACGGGTTTATTAAATACTCTGCTGAGTAATCTAGGCTTACCCACTTTACAATTACTCAACAGCGTGCCAGCTGTATTAATTGGTATGAGTTACAGCTTATTACCCTACATGGTGTTAATCTTATATGCTTCCCTAGAAAAGTTAGATAAGCGTTTACTAGAAGCAGCAGCAGATTTAGGGGCAAATCCCATCCAGGCTTTTTGGAAAGTCACAGTCCCCCAAATTTTACCAGGAATTATGGCTGGTTGTTTGCTAGTGTTTATCACAGGTTTAGGGGATTTTATTGATCCTGAGTTGCTGGGCGGGAGTTCTAGTATGACGGCGGCGCGGTTAGTTTATATGCAGTTTCTTGGAGTTACTCAAAATTGGGGATTTGGTTCAGCTTTGAGTATGAGTTTAATTTTAGCGGTGAGTGTGGCGATCGCTCTACTGATTAGATTTGGTGAAGCTACACCTAAACAGTAAGTCAGTTATCAGTTATCAGTTATCAGTCAAAATAATAATTACGAATTACGTAGCTTGCTTCTCGCTTTGCGAGTATTACGAATTACGAATTACTCAATTGCGCCCCTTACTAATATAACTGTACTATTAACATTAGAGGCGATCGCTTCTGGGATGTTACCTTGAATTGCTTGTTGTAATAAGCCTTCACGGGAAGCACCTAAGACTACCACATCAAAACCTTGATTCTCCACTAAGTTAATTATCCCCTCAGCTACAGAATCAGCTTGTACGGGAGTAGCAATCACTGTACTGGATAATTGGCGGCGGCGCATCAGTTGGCGGATGGCTTGTTCAATAACTGTCATATCTGGCTTGAACTCAAATGGTTTAAACACCCGTGTTAAACAAATTTTGGGATGATCTCCCAAGGTGACTAAAGCTGGTAATAATTTAATTGCTACCCTGGCGTTAGGGCCTCCAGCCATTGGAACTAGCCAACGGTTGAAGGCGTGTTGACTCTCACCTAGTTTTACTAACACTACATCACAGGTGGCTTGACGGATGATGGTATCTACGACATTACCGAAAATTCGGCCGGGGGTGGAGGTGTTACCTTTCCAACCCATGAGAATTAAGTCTATGTGATTTTCGTTGATGGTTTCTAAGATAGCTTGGGCGGAGTCATGGGCGACGCGAATTTGGGTATGTAGGGGAATGTGCAATTTTTTGGCTAAGACTTCCGCTTGTCTGAGGAGACGACGACTTTTAGCAGTTCTGACAGAGGTTTCCGAGGGGGGACTGTGGCGGGATACTAAGATAACTTGCACACATTCTATTTCATAGTGGCGATCGCGGGCAATGGCGGCGGCCATTTCTAATAATATGCCTGCGGTTTCGGGGTTAGCGACGGGGACTAATAATCTACCTCTGCCGATGCTAGGCGATCGCGTTTGGTAAACTACATAGGAAGGCTCTGGTTGTGGCCCTGGGATGAGGTTTTTACCATTGAGATGATCTGCTTCAGCGCGAATGATATCGGCACGGGTAATAATCCCAATCAGTTTTTTCCCCTCTACGACTGGTAAGCGACTCAGTTGATATCTATCAAGTAGATACAACACATTACTCAAGTTGTGTAAAGGTGTCACCGTCATGGGATTGGCGGTCATAATCTTTCTCAGAGAGGTATCCTTTTTTACGTGGCGATTTTGGATTTTTGTTAAATCTGATTGGGTGACAATTCCTACCAGTTTGTTATTTTCCACCACTGGGAAACCCCGATGATGGGAAGTAGAAAAGGCTTGTGTGGCTTCTTCCAGGGTCATATCTGCATCTAGAGTTTCTACCCGTTGCTGCATCACATCTTTGGCGGTTAGCTGACTTAAAACCCCTTCTACAGAAACTTCTTTGGTTAAGGTGATACCATTGAGTTGCAACAGCTTTTCATACAATGAACCCGGAAATACTTTATCTGCTACTAAATAAGCTGTCACTACCACAATCATCAAAGGTAGTACCAGATTAAAATCAGTAGTCATTTCAAATACAATCACAATAGCAGTGATTGGCACTTTAGAAACCGCACTAAAAAATCCTCCCATCCCCGCCAAAGCATAGGTGATGGGTGAACCTTGAGCTAAAATCTGCTGAGAAAGTACCCCTACCAAGTGACCCAAGACCGAACCTAAAATTAGACTAGGTGCAAATAACCCGCCAGGTGCGCCCGAACCAAAGGCTACTAAGGTGAGGAGAAACTGACATACAAACGCGATCGCTGCTATGCTAGGGTGTAAATCACCTGTAACAATATATTCTCGTAAACCAGTATTATCACGAAAATACTCTGGCAAAAAAGAGACAACTAGCCCAGAAATTAAGCCAGCTAAAGCCATCCTCAAGGGTAAAGTAATATGCAGCCGTCGATAAACTTTGATACTAAAAATCAAGCCTCGATTAAATAATGCTCCCAGTAACCCCGCTAAAACACCCAACATCAAAAAAAAGGGGATTTCCGTAAAGTAAAATCCACTCGAATAATTCATCAATTCAATACTTAAATTAAAACTGCCACCACCCAACAACCGCGACACCACCCCACCAATAAACGCCGCGATAATGGCAGTACCTAAAGTCAGTCCCGATAAATCTTGTAGTAATTCCTCAATAATGAACAATACACCAGCAATAGGAGCATTGAACGCCGCCGCCAACCCTGCCCCTGCACCAGCCGCAATCATTTGTCGGCGATGGTCAGGAGAAGTAGGAACTAAGCTACTCATCCCTGCCGCCAAAGCTGCTCCTACTTGCACTGTTGGCCCCTGCCTACCGAGAGTCATTCCTGAGCCTAAGACAATAATGGCACTGAATAGCTTGACAAATGCTACACGCCATGATAAATTCATCGGCACATTAGCCAAAGTCGCCTTGACTTGGGGAATACCACTACCTGCCGCCTCTGGTGCTAACCTTTGTACCAACCAGCCAGCAAAAAAACCCAGGCTCATCCCTACCAATGGTAGTGCTAACCACACAGGTAAAACCTGGGGTACTTGCACTCGCAATGCACCCAGCGAACCAGAACCAACTTTTAGAAACACGGCAGATAATGCCGCCACTACCCCGATAATACAAGCTTCTGCGATCGCTAGACCCTTTCTCGGTTGCAACCAGCTGCGAAAGTGCATAATAATTCGTAATACCCTCCGGGAAGCAAGCTACGTAATTCGTTAATTGGTATCGAATTTATTTTCTTCAAAAAAACTGTCTTTCCCATCCGCAATTGCTCCCTGCTCCCTGCTCCCTGCTCCCTGCCCCCTGCCCCCTGCCCCCTTGCCATCAAGGTGATAGTATATTTTTTTAACTGGAAGTCTCTTAATTATTTCTCCCCGTTGTTGATAGTCCTTCTACGATCAAAGATGGTGTGTAGCAAGAACCGTTCCAATCAGCATCACTACCTAATTCTACTTGCTTGAGGGCGGCGTAGATGTTACCTGCCACCATCGTATCTTTAATACGTCCGATAACTTCACCTTTACGGACACGATAACCTAATTCGATGTTGATGGAAAAGTCTCCAGAAATACCGCCACCACTACCTAGCATTTGATCGATAATTAAGCCATCATCCATTTGTTGGATTAATTCCTGTAATGATGCCTGACCGGGTTGGATGAGGAAGTTAAATAAACCAGGGGTGGGATAGCTGCTTAAAGTCGGACGGAAACCATTCCCAGTTGTACCTGTTTCCAGTTTGCTGCCAGTACTGCGATCGCAATAATATTCCTGTAATATCCCCTTTTCTACAAATACTAATGGCTTTGTGGGTGTCCCCTCATCATCAAAAGGGCAACTGTAAGGCCCTGCTTGGGGGTCTTGATAAAGGGTGATATGAGGATCTATTACTTGTGTCCCTAGCTTTTCTGCCCAAGGGGAAGCTGATTCTAGTACCCGCTTACCATTTAAAGCGGCTTGGGCTGTTCCCCAGAGCATATCAGCTGCTTTACCAGTAAACAACACCGGCACACGACGATTAGGGGATGAAACGTTATGTTTAGCCCAAATCAATCTTTGTAAAATTTGCTCGGCTAATTTCTCTGGCTCTAAAGTGTCACGCTGGGTTTGACCATCCGCGACACTTAAAAAATCATCTCCTCGCACCCACTCAGCTGATAGATAACAACTTAGTGTAGTATCTGTGTAATAACAATCTAACCCTTGACTGTTAACCAATCTTGTGCTTTCAGTATCACATTCCCAATCACTATTACAGACGACATCTGGATAAACATCACGGATAATAGCGATCGCTTCCTTACCCCAATTCACCAACACATCCATAGGTACAGATGTACCTAGATCGGGATAATTGGGCTGAAAATCCCTAACTAATTCTAAGACTTCTGGTGGGTTAAGTTGGCTGAGGGCGATCGCTCTTTCCACCATCAATTGTGGCTGCACAGAACCATAAGCTACCGTGAGTCCTGGACGACCATTGCACCATAGGCGTAGTGCTGTGCCTTCAGATTGACTAGTTTCTAGCTGTTTGAGCCGGTTAGCCTCAAAAAAAACCGGGCGAGAAAGCGATCTTGACTGATATACCTCAGCTGCTTCCGCTCCCGATTTTATAGCTAACTCCAGCAGTTGTTCTGCTAGTGTATCCTGTGACAAATTTTCAGAACCCATGACCCTCGGTGAATTGTGGATTTTGGATCGTGAACCGCACATCAACGCAGATCATTATCCCAAATCATTAGCTATTATCCGCATAAATTAACATTTGCCAAATTCGCAATGCACACGGACGCAGATAATTATCCCAAATGATTGGTGTTTCTCAGCATTTATTAGGGAATAGGGGGGCAGGGGGCAGGGGGCAAGGGGAGACAAGGGGGACAAGGGGAGATTTTTACCCCAATGCCCAATTCCCAATGCCCAATGCCCAATGCCCAATGCCCAATGCCCAATGCCCAATGCCCCATGCCCCATGCCCAATTACCAAAATTCTTTAATTTTGAATTTTGAATTTTGAATTTTGAATTTTCCTGCCCCATGCCCGCATTAAAACACATTCATCTCTTGTAAAAGCCAAAATCCAGCGAAAGCTTCCGCTTCAGGATCAGATTGCACCCCTAGAAAATGTACTCCATTGGCTTGCTGCTTGGCGGCTTCAAAACCTTTGGCTTCCGCGAGGGTGGTGGGATTTTTAATATTGGCTAAAATCCAACTTTCTGTAGTACCAGTTTCTAAAACTAATCTTGTGCCTTGCTTGGTATCAATCCTCAAAAATGCTAACTCTAAACCAGACATCCAACCAGCCAAGGGTAAGGCTCTCGGAGAAAAAATCAAGATGCCAGGAATGCGGGTTTCTGGTGATAATTTTGCCAACTCTAGGGGGAAGGCTTCACCAAAACCAATATCCCACTCTGGCATCTCAGCCAACTCCCCAGCAGATAAAGAGACAAATACCCATTGTTGCCCTTCCAAAGCATCAGGCAATCTTTGAGGTAAAGGACTTTCCAAACGCACTGAAGGATTTGTTCCTCCTTGATAGCCAGGCTCTTGGGGATAAACCTCATCCATACGCTGTTGCAGCCATTGGTTCAGTATCAAAGTCCGACGGCTAGACAGGGCAGGAATACCCAAATCTTCGCAAGCTTTGATAATCATATTATTCATTTGGCGGCGGAAAAAGCGAATTTTAATAGGTGCTTCCCCAGCTTTATCTATTGCCTCCTGTAATGCTGTCCGTAGCCAACCTGAGTTTACCTGTGTACTAGGACAATATTTTGCATACCGGAATAAAGAATCTAAGTTTGTGCGGATATCTAAAGGGCTTTCACAAACCAAGACTTCCCAAACTTTTTTTTGATTTTCGTCCAAAATCGGACGGGAGTAAAAATCTATTTCCCAAATACTACCCATGTTTTGCCGTAAAAATCTGGCGAGTTGATATTTTGTTTATATTCCCACTCTACCCCTTTGGGGCAATTCAAAATACCCTTTGCTACGCAACGCTAACGCGAACAGGAAGGCTTCCGCCTACAAAATCCACTCATTGAATTGCCCCATGCCCAAAAATTAAACCTTTAATTGCGTGACGGCAATATTACCGGAGAAACAAACATCTACATCACTTCCTGGCGTGCGATCGCGTTTGCCATATTCCCCGACATAATAAAAATCATCACCATCAATACGATAGTTGACTGGTAAAGGTTTATTACATGGTTGACAAAATACTATCTCCGGTTCTGGTTCTCCTGGTTGGAGATGGGGTAAATTCACATTCCAAAAACATCCCGCTTCTAGGGGACGCTGGAGTAAATCAGCTAACACTTCCACAGTTAACTGGGCTGCACACTCCCAATCAAAATTTTGCTTGGCTTTACGATAGTGAGAAATAGCAATACCGGGGATACCGTGCATAGCAGCTTCTCTCACAGCCGCCACAGTCCCAGAAATGTAAGCATCAACCCCCAAGTTACCGCCTGCATTGATTCCCGATAAGACAAATTTGGTATCTACACACAACTGGGTTAAAGCAATTCTGACACAATCAGCCGGAGTACCTGCGATCGCATACTCAAACTCAGAACGCTTTTGCAGGTTAATTGGACGAGTGGTAGTCACTTGATGACCACAACCAGATTGATGATGCTTCGGTGCAGCAATAATAACTTTTTTACCTTTTACAGCCTGAGCTAAAGCTTTAATTCCTGGAGCATCAATACCGTCATCGTTAGTTAAAATTATGGACATAATAATAATTCGTAATTCGTAATACTCGCAAAGCGAGAAGCAAGCTACGTAATTCGTAATACCCTTTCCTGCGGAACGCTACGGGGAAGCAAGCTACGTAATTTGTAAAATATCCCTTGTCTCCCTTGTCTCCCTTGTCTCTCTTGTCTCCCTGCGAAAATTAATATGCAAATTAAACAACACCTTACTAAATTTTTTCAGTTGCGTCCCAGTCGGTGAGAAAATTCCAGTCTTGGTCATCTTTCTCTGTTTCAGGGTGTTGATCACCTCGTTCTTTTCCTTGCAATAAATTTTCATAGTCGCCTGATTCTACCCATTTCAAAAGTTCAGAGGCTCTCATTACTGTCCAGGGTAGGAGATGTTCCATAAAGCTAAAGGTCTTAGCAAATTGACCTAAACTATCAAGATTATTAAATTCAAAAGCACGAGCTTGGGTGACAAAGTCATTAATTGTATCTTCATTTAAATATTCTTGTGGTAAGCCACCCAATTTCATCAAAGCAGTAATGGCCACATCTAGATTTTGACACGCCAATAAACCAGCGCGATCGGCGGTAAATTTGGCCATTACTATCCAGTTGTATAAAGCAATTTCTATCCCATTAACGGCTAATCCACCCATCCCCAATGTTGTGCTACTAATTAAGTTCTTCAGCACCGGCATCACATGAGCCATTTGCTGGTATGCCAAGTATTTACCTTTAATTCGTGCAACTTCGTGTCCAAACACAAACAATAATTCATCATGGGAAAGCCATTCCATTCCTTCCAGATTTATCCCTACTACTGGCTTTTCCACTCCCACAGCATAGGCTTTAATGTATCCAGTACCAGGAAACAAGAAGAGTTCGGGAATGGGAGTAATATCTAAAATGTTACACGTTTCTACAAAAGCATCATAAAGACTGGGAAAATTACGCCTCGTGACTTTAAACTCACCACCAGTGATTTGCATCCGTAGTAATTTATCAATGCCATACTCATTGACCTTTTTCAAGAATAAAGGTAATACTGGCGTTTTCTCTAAAGCCACCAAGGCTTTGTGGTCAAATGGATGCTCATAAAACTCTGTTTTCAACCCGGAGAATTGTTTTTTTGGCATAGGTTTGTGTATTTAGCACAATAAAATTTAATATAAACTCACAACTATTTAGTAAACATATCAGAAAGAGGATCTCAGAAGATGATGAGCGATCGCGCTTGAGGTTCTGGCACTGTATTGACTGGGCTAAATGTTCACTAAATGCCATAACTATCTTGAATACTTTAGTCTGTAGAACTTTTGTATTCAAAGTCATAATCTTTACTCTATGCAGCCGAGTAACTTAGATCGGATTTTAGGACTAGAAATACAACGCCGTCGCATAGAGAAAGGTTGGTCACAGGAATATCTAGCAGAAATGACAGGTCTGCACAGAACCTATATTAGCCAGCTAGAACGAGGGCTAAAAAGTCCATCTGTTAGAGTTCTCAATCACATCACAAATGCTTTGGACTTGACCATGAGTGAATTTTTGCAAGCCGTAGAGGAATTTTTAAATGTTGACGGCAAATGAGATTGAAAGATTAAGGCAAGCTATTGTCGCCACCATCGCATCCCCTGTCATCGGTTCGATAGAAGACTATACTTGGGAAGCAATTTTTCATTATGTTAAAGATATTCCTTTATCAGATCCAGTATTAGGGCGTAGCAAACTCCTCTATGATGCTGTTGATACTGCCACTTCGACAGGTTGGTCACTCAAGTCTCTTCAATTAAACAATCTTACTGCTGTCAATATATTTTGGTTCGTTATTCAAAGAGCAGATATCATCAAAAAGGCTACTCAACTGGGTTTTCCTGGTTTGACTGAAAAATCCTCACCTGATGAACTAGGAGCAGCTATTATTCAAAGCTTTTGCTTCTAAATCGATCGCACATAAAGATTCAAAACCTCCAAGGTGAAAACCTGTGGTTAGTCCACCCGCACCAGCAAATAAGTCAATAATCTGATTGGTCATTATTGAATACTATAGTATTCAATAACTACTGTCAAGCAACTCCTTCCATTAAGGATAGTAATTACAGAGTAAATCCTGAGTTAGATTAATCCGTGGAAGAGGTGATTTTGACATAAGTTATATAGTATTTTTGGTGCTAGTCGGTATTATAGGATCATCAAATGAAACAGCTCCTCAACCAAGTTTTTAGGATGAAGCAACTCCTCATCCGGCTGATTTTACCTTTGCTGGCGGTGATTTTAGCTTCTTCATTATTTGCCACCTCCGCATTAGCTACGGGTGTTTATCAAATCCCCAGCTTGACAGATGGCGATTCCACCTGGGTTGTAGACCAAGGTGAAGTTATCAGCCGCATCAATGAAGGTCAGATTAGCAATAGCTTCGATGACTTGGCAAAGAAAACTGGTAACGAAGTCAGATTTGTAACTATTCGCCGCTTAGATTATGGAGAAACTCCAGAAACCTTTGCTAAAGCACTGTTCGAGAAATGGTTTCCAACTCCAGAAACCCAAGCTAATCAAACTTTATTAGTGTTAGATACAGTGACTAATGGCACTGCAATTATTTCTGGGGAGCAAGTCAAATCTCTGCTAACAGATGAGATTGCTAAGAGTGTGGCGGAAGCAACATTAGCAGCACCATTACGCGATGGTAACAAATATAATCAGGCATTTTTGGATGCTAGCGATCGCCTAGTTGCAGTCCTCTCCGGCGAACCTGATCCTGGACCTCCCCAAATCGTTGACAAAGTACAGGTAGAAGGCACATTTAAAAAAGCTGAAGAAACTGATAAGGGTAACGCTACAGCTTGGGTAGTAGGACTATTAATCGCTGCCACAATTATTCCCATGGCCACCTACTATATCTATTTGGCAGTGCAACCATCATCAGAAGGTTAATTAGGGACTGGGGGCAGGGGACTGGGGGCAGGGAGTAGGGAGCAGGGGAGACAAGGTAGACAAGGTACACAAGGGAAAGAATTTTAGATTTTAGATTTCGGATTTTAGATTGAAATCCAATCCAAAATTGAAAATCCAAAATCCACTCATTGAATTGCCCAATGCCCCCTGCCCAATGCCCTAATCTTGAATATACTCTTGCCCTGTGACTAAAGCCACTTCAGCGCGGACAAATTCACGCCCTAAATAAGCTGCGTGGTCTAGCTGACTGACAGAACAGGGCTGAGTTTCTTCAAAAACACGAACACATAGTTCCTTAGCTGTTCTACCGCTATATACTGTTGTGTGGGTGCGTTGTACTTTCCCCTTAGCAGGAATTACTTTTCCTGTTTCTGGATCTACAGCTAAACCACGGTCATCAATGACGTTTGTAAAATGTTTGGCGTAAATTAAACCCTCTGCTCTATCCAAATAGATAATGAAATATCCATAGGGATCAAGGTCAATGTGACGCTGGGAAAGTTTCTCATCAATTGCTGCTAAATCTTCTAGGATCAAATCCATAATCGGTCTCAAAACTAAATTTATGTATTCAGAGTTTTTACACTACATATTAAGTGTAAATCTTTCTTAGCTGATAGTTACAAATTAACAACTCAGCTTTGAAATTACACGCACGGTTTTGACTGTTGACAGTTGCCAGATGACAGTCAGCATTTAAAAGCGTTCTATGGATTTTGTTTATTAAAAGGTAACTCCGCATTAATCGCGTCGATTTCCTGCTGTTCTAGTTGGTTCACTTCATGAATGTAGGGAAGTAAGATTTGTCCTAGACGACCATGATAAAATCTATGCAGACTGTAATTAGGTTTAGCAGGGAAACCACGACGTTTTTTATGTCTGCCACCTGCACCGGGATCAAATAATTGGATGCCGTTAGCGATCGCCCACTCAATGGGTGCATAATAACAAGCATCAAAATGTAAGCAGTCGATTTCTTGAAAGCTACCCCAATAACGTCCATATAATCTATCGTCTTTAAACAAACAAAAAGACATCCCCACCGGGTGACGTTCATCTTGTTCGCTATAGGCAGCAAAAAATACTACTCGGTGGCGATAATTATGATGTAAATCCTCAAAAAATTGTTTGGTTAAATATTTACTGCCCCACCAGCCGAACTTATCACAAGTATCAGCATAAAATTGATACATTAATGGAAACAAAGATTTAGGAATATCATCACCAGTGACAGGTTGTAGTTTTAGCCCTACTTTTTCTACTGCTTTGCGTTCTCGTTTAATATTGCGACGCTGGTTAGCGTTAAACACAGCCAAATAATCGTCGAAATTCTGAAAGCCTAAATTTTCCCAAATGTAACTATGGTGTAACCAAGGGGTAAACCCTGTTTGTGTCAACACTGGTCGCCATGCGGGATCAACATAGAGAAAATGACAGCTTGAAATGCGATTTTTGATACAAAAAGCATCAATTTCATGTACCATCATCGCTGTAATTTCTTGCTCATCCTCCCCAGGTGCAATTAAAAACCGATAGCCTTCGGCTGGGGTGAATGGAGTCATACCCAGCATTTTGGGGTAATATTGGACACCAATACGTTCTGCTAACTCTGCCCACTGATGATCAAAGACAAATTCGCCATAACTATGACCTTTGAGATACAAAACAGCAGCAGCAATTAGAGTTCTATCTCGCCACAGTGTCAAGTGATTGGGTAGCCAACCAGTTTTGGCAGTAGCACTTTGAGAATGTTCCAGATTATGCAGCCAATCCCACTCTAAAAAAGGAGTTTTGAGGGGTAAAGCTAAAGCATCCCAAGCTGCTTTGGGGACTTCGGCGACTTTATTGATCCAAACGCTAGAATAACGCGGCTTGAGTTGTTCCATTGTTAGGGAATTGTATGGGGAATGGGGGCAGGGGGCAGGGGGAATGGGGGCAGGGGAGGCAGGGGAGAAATATTTACCCCAATGCCCGATGCCCGATGCCCAATGCCCAAAATTCTTTCATTTTGAATTTTGAATTTTGAATTTTGAATTGATATGCCCAATCAATAGCCTAATCTAATCTACTGATCGTTGTAGACGATAATGGAGAAAAACTTCTTGGTCAATGGTTTTCACTTCTAAAAGTTGTAACCGAGGAGCTAATTTTGACAGAAAGCCTTGACCATCTACAGGTGTCGGTGCGGTCTGACCACCTAAAATCAATGGGCAGACAGTTAGCCATAATTCATCTATTAAATCTAACTCCAGCATAGAAGCTACCAATGCTCCACCACCCAATACTGCCAAGCGTGTTATATGTAAAGAGTCCAAATATTGGCAAGCAGCAATGGGATCTATTTGGCCTGTTGAGGTTTCAAAAACTAAAATCTGGTCAAATTCGCTTCTTCCTTGCCAAAATTGTGCGCCTGCTGTCGTGGTGAGTAACCATCGTTTAATTGACTGTTGAAAAAACTGAATTTCCGGATTAAGCTCACCTGAATGTGTAATAACTATATGAATCGGCTGTTGAGGCTTACCTTCTTGTTGTCGATGTTGTAAAAGCACTGACTGTGATATTGTCAGTGTTGTACCGTAGGCGCGGAGAGTGCCTGCACCCAATAAAACGGCATCGGCGGCAGCAATCTGTTGTTCTAAGTGTGTTCTGTCAACATTTGAGCCAAATCGAGCAGGCGATCGCCTAAAATCTGCTATTTTGCCATCTGCACTCATGGCTAAAACTACTGTCGTATGTGGACGATGTTGCACCATTGGGTTGGTTTGCTGGTCTGGTTATTTGACTTACTAGTACATGATGGCAGAAATCAAAAAGCAGGGGGCAAGGAAGCAGGGGGCAAGGGAGAAAAGCCACATAAAAAGAACGGGGTTTCTCTAGTCCCGTCTTTTGCCTCTGGTTTCTAAGTAAGTAGTCAACTACGACATCATTAAAAAGTTAATTAAAATTTTTGTGTAATTCTCACCAAAGATACTTGATAAATATGTACCACAAGTCCATCTCACATCTACCCTCTACAATTTCTGGTATAGCACATTGCTTTTTGTTGATGAAATCTTTGATAACTTTGGGGGCTGATTAAAGAGTGCAGATAAATTCATAAAATATCTGCTCTAGCTTGTTTATTTATATATCTCGGCTGTTGTGGTTTTGCAGTTGTGAAGTGAGACGCTCGATGGCTAATCCCCGTCAATCATCCTTTAGACGTATTTTAGTAACAAGAATTTTGTTGCTGTTTGTGCCTGTTTTATTTCTTGGGCAAATAGCAGCTTTGAATAAGGCACGCTCTAGCTTATTGAAAACAGCTCGTCAAAATTTAACAGATAGTGCTGTAATCAAGGGGGAGAAAATTTTAAATGCGATCGCTAATCTTAAAACTAATGTATTACTGGCTAGTCGCACGACGGTGATTCAGTCGGGATCACCAAAGGAAATTCAAGAGTTTCTGACTCAATTAACACAGCAATTACCCAACTACGTCGAGTGTTTGCAATTAACTAATTTACAAAATCACCATATTGTTGCCAGTACTTGCACTGAGCCAGCTATTGCTCAAATTACCTTACCTTTTCCTGGTGAGGCGGTAAATATTAGAACTGTGCCACCGCCCAAGCCAGGAACGACTGGTCACAGAAAGCCCCAACAACAGTTAGAATTAGTTCTGTTCGCACCTGTTGACAATAGCTCTGGGCAATTGCGCTATGCTTTGAGTTTGCAATCAGCCTTATACGAACAAACTAAAAATAAACCAGGATCACTGACTGGTTCAACCCTAGTTATTGCTGAAGACGGGACGATATTAGCACACCCCTTTGTAGAATTAGTGGGAACTAATATCAGAGAACACCCAGATGCGCCTCAACTCAAAAGTATTGTCAAAAATGCGATCGCAGGTAAAAAAGAGTCCATCAATTTACATTTTCGAGATGGCAGAGAATTAGTTGCAGGTTATACAGCCATCAATGATCCCATCACCACACACAAACCACAAAAATGGGTAGTGCTGGCAGTTACAACCGTAGATAATGCCCTATTAGGTTTAGAAGAAATCAAATTGATTTTGATTGTTTTAACCGTGGGCTTAATTGGTGCTAGTTTATTAGCATCTTTATATTTAGCTCCCTACTTAGCTAGCCCTGTAGAAGCATTACGCGACTACGCCTTAAATATTCACAGCCACCACGCTGCTAATCCAGTTCCCCATAACTTTCAAATTCGGGAGTTTAATCAACTATCCCAAGCATTAGACCAAATGGTTGATCGGCTCAAAGCTTGGGCGGAAGAACTAGAAATTGCTTGGAAAGAAGCGAAAACAGCTAATCAAATTAAAAGCCAATTTTTAGCGACAACTTCCCACGAATTAAGGAATCCTCTGAACATTATTATCAACTCTATCCGGTTTGTGAAAGATGATATGTGTGATAGCCGGGAAGAGGAACTAGAGTTTTTAGAACGGGCTGATGAAACGGCTATTCATTTGTTAGGAATTATTAATGATTTGCTCGATATCTCTAGAATTGAAGCAGGTAAACTCTCTGTAGTTACAGAACCACTAGATTTTAGACAAATCCTACTAGAAGTGATTAATGTGCAGTCAGTGAATGTTCAACACAAAGGTTTACAACTCAAAGCTAATTTAGGGACTGAACCTCTACCGATTAAGGGAGATGCTGCCAAACTTAAACAAGTATTAATTAATATTATTGGCAACGCTACTAAGTTCACTGATGAAGGTGGAATTAATGTTTCCACCTCTTTGCATAATAATCATGGTAAATCTCAAGTTACTGTCACTATCACAGATACAGGCTTAGGAATCGAACCATCCCAACAGCAAAAGCTATTTCGTCCCTATGTCATGGTAGATGCTAATAATACACGGAAATGTGAAGGTACAGGCTTGGGTTTAGCAATTTCCCGTAACTTAATTGAACTTATGGGCGGTACAATCACATTACAAAGTGCTGGTCTTAATCAAGGGACTACGGTGAAGATTAGTTTACCTTTGATGGAGAAAGCAAAATTGATTTCAAGAGAAGAGGAAAGTTCTCAAAATCTGGAAGTTAATCATGAAAGTGTTTATGTTCTTCATCCAGAAGAAACCCCTCTCAAGGACAATGGGGTGTATACTTCTCATCCTGAATTAGTTCGTCAGCCTGTGCAGAAGTGAAATTTTGAACGCAAAGGATCGCGTAGGTTGGCGCATACCGCCAAGGGCGGAACCCGTTCGCGTAGCGTCCCGTTGGCGCAGCCTCTCGTAGAGAAGGGAAGGGTAGGTACGCAGAGAGTTTGTTAGGAATTGTTGAGGGGGATTAATTTACCATTTTGATTCAGGGAGGTGGTAAGTGCTGAGAGAATTTTGACTAATTGTGTGCCTACTTCACCTGATGAGATTTGGGGTTGGGTGTTCTGGAGGATGGAGGTGATAAAGGTGCTGCAAACTCTTTGTAAGGGTTCTCCTGTTTGTAATTCGAGTGTTTCTTGGCTTTGATTTATCGGTAAAAATAGATGTTCTTGGCGTTGAAATTCACCGTGTAAGAGGGTTAAGGGTGATGATGGTGACATTTCATCAAATACTAAAGTACCAAGGCTACCTACGACTGCTAACCGTCTTTGTTTGTCAGGGTTTAACCAGCACAGATGAATATAAGCTTGAAAACCATCTGGGTATGTGAGTGTTACCCAGACTAAATCTGCTAACCCTGATGCTGAGGTGTGAATTTCTTTAGTCGTCTGTTGCTGTAGCCAAACTCTACCTGTAGCTTGTACGCTGATGGGTACTTGACCTAACCAGTTGTTAAAGATGGCAATATCATGGATGGCTAAATCCCATAGTGCATCAACATCTTGGCGGACAGGGCCTAAATGGGTACGGGCTGCATAACCGTAACGCAAATCACCTAATTTACCCGCTTGTAGTACAGCTTTTCCTCCCTCAACGGCTGGATGGAATAAATAGGTGTGATCAACCATGAGTATTAATTGTTGCTGCCGTGCCAAGTCACAAAGTTCTTGACATTCTGTGGGATATAGAGTTAATGGCTTTTCAGCTAAAACGTGACAACCCCAGTTAAGAGCGTCTTTTACTAAAGCATAATGGGTAGTTGCAGGAGTGGCGATCGCTACTGCTGTTAATTCTGATAATCCTTTTAAATCTTGCCACTGAGTAGTTAATACAACTTTTTCATCTAAGTTAAATTGCTGCTTAATTACCGCCAATCTTTCTGGAAGTGGATCTACTACAGCTACTACATTCACTTGGGGAAGTGCTAGAAAATTCCGCAGTAGATGCACTCCCCAACGTCCAACCCCAATCACAGCAATGTTAATCATTAGTTATTAACCACTTGATAACTGTTCACTGATTCAACTCCCCTACAACCTAACTTAATCAGTATTACCCTGGGGATTAACTGCTAAAAACGCCACTTTAGCGGCTGCTTGTTCGGCGGCTTTAATAGAGCGTCCTTTGCCTTCACCTAGTTTTTTATCATACAACCAGACTTCTGCCATAAAGCGTTCTTGAGTGCGGTTGGCTTGATTGACTTCTACAACCCGATATTCTGGTAAAACCTTGAATTGGGCTTGTGTCCATTCTTGTAGGGCAGCTTTATAGTTTAGTCTAGCGGGATCGAGGCGAATTTCTGCCGCTAGCTGGCGAAAATGGGAATCTAACCACGGGCGAATCAATTCTAAATTATTGGTGCTGAGGTAAAACGCGCCTAAAACTGCCTCAAAAGCGTCTGCTAGCCGTGATTCTTGCCCAACTTTATCACTGGTGGCACTGCCAGCGACGAGTAAATGTAACTCTAAACCATATTCTCTGGCTAATTGGGCGAGAATGCGATCGCTCACCAAAACTGAACGAATAGCAGCAAAATCTCCCACAGGGCAATCTGGATAAGTTTCCCATAAAATTACAGCCGCCGCTAATCGCACCACTGCATCACCGACAAACTCTAGTTGTTCATAATTAGCGGAATCGGAAACTGTAGGATGAGTTAAAGCTAAGTCTAGTAATTGCCATTTAATCGGTGCAGTAGTTGGCAAACCTAACTTTCTCACTAAGCTTTCAAGCTGTCGCTGACGACGTGGATAAACAAGGCTCATTAGTTATTAGTTATTCATCATTAGTAGGACTTATAGCAATTCGTAATTCGTAATTCGTAATTCGTAATTGGCTTCTCGAAGACGCTGCACGTAGGTTGCTTCCACAAAGTGGTACGAAGACAGCAATCAAGAAAGTCAGATACCATCCGAGTTTCAAGCTTTGCATCTGTTACTTAATTTTGGAGAATTGATATTACGTAATCACTACAAAAATTAAGTTATTGAGATTGATTCTCTACCGCCGCAATTACGAAGATACGTTAGAGTTGCTTAAGTCCTGAACAGTTGCAATTAGTTATTAGCTATTAATCAACAGTTGATAGTCGTTAAATTTGACTGTCCGAATTTTAGATTTTAAATTTTGAATTTGGGATGGAATCTAAAATCTAAAATCCCAAATTTAAAATTGATTGATGCGTGCAGTCAATCTAAAATCTAAAATCCTAAATCTAAAATTGGTTGACTATGGACTATTGACTAAAAGAGGAGAGAGTTGGTAGTAAGCCGGGTTCTGTTTTCTATGTAGATTGCTCTACAAGAAGGCGGTTATCTATCTGGGACGTTTGTTACCAAACGCCTCTAGCGGCTCTTTGTTAGCGGAACTGGTAAAAGACCAACCATAGTTCCTCCGGCCTTGCTCCCAACCGGGGTTTACCGAGCCAACGCCTCTCGACGTTGCTGGTGCGCTCTTACCGCACCTTTGCACCCTTACCAAAATAGAGTTCAAAATCTCAAACCCATCATCCAAAATTATTAATTTTGAATTTTGAATTTTGAATTTTGAATTGTTTTGGCGGTATCTTTCTGTGGCACTATCCTCACGATCGCTCGCACTGGACGTTATCCAGCAAGTCTGGTCTTTGGGGAGTCCGGACTTTCCTCAAACCAGCATTCACTGATCTGCAACCGCCTACGCCTACTCTCTCCCTAATTCCAGTTTAGTCCCCGATGATATCATAATGTGCTGTTTGATTATTTCTTTTTATTCCAAGGTAGGGCGTAAGTCCACGGTAGTTTTTTGACGGTGAAGGGACAATCAATAATGCAAATGGGGGGATATTCTGAACCAGGAGCAATACCTGCTCTGATTTCTGACAGGCGTAATACTAGTTGTAGAGAAAATTCTATTTCTTTACCTCTATTCATAAAGTCGCCATACAACTTTTTCTGGGGTGGCCCTCCTTTTTTTAAGCCGCCAATATCAACTATGGGTTTTTTGACTGTGTAAATCCCAGTGTCTTTATCCCGTCCAAATAAATCTTCGGCGGTAATTGACTCTGATAAAGACCTTTTAGGCACAATCAAGCTAGGACTTTGGGGTAAAGCCAAGTCACGGGTTAAATCGGGTGATTTTCTGATAACTCGACAGGATTTATTGTTAAGAATTAAAGAGCTATTATCCCAATCTACATAGATAGCGAGATTCTCAGATTTATTATCGATACTCATGGATAGTTCCTTGAGTTCGTCCATCGGATCTGAGGATTTAAATTTAAAGTTAACGCCAATTTTGTCTGCTAAACCTTGCTCTTTGAGGGTGTTATCAACAACTCCTTTTTTAAATTCATATTTAATGCGATCGTCGATGGATTCCACCATCATATTAAAGACGTAAGCAACGCCGATAATATAAATAGTTAATACCACTAAATTTTGGTCATTAGTCGTTGCCATAATTGAGCGTCCAGAATCTGTATAAGATTTTTGTTATGTAAATAAGGGTGTAGGGGTGTGGGGGTGTAGGGGTATGGGGGTGTGGGGGTAGAGGAAGTAAATTCTAGCGTGTTTCCCTTGTCTCCCTTGTCTCCCTTGTCTCCCTTGCCTCCCTTGCCTCCCCTGTCTCTCTCCCAATCCCCAATCCCTCAGTCACGCTTAATACTGGTAGAATTTTCTAACCAACCCCGTTGCCAGAATAGAAATAATAAACCAAACCCGATAAATGCCATAGCTGCTAGACAAAGTGGATACCCCCAATACCAATTGAGTTCGGGCATATTATACGGTGATTTTTCCGTATTGAAATTCATGCCATAGATACCTGCAATAAAAGTTAGGGGAATAAAAATAGAGGACACTACCGTCAGCAACTTCATGACTTCATTCATTTTGTTACCGACAGCTGAAAGATAGACATCCATCAAGCCAGATGCTAGCTCTCGGTAAGTTTCTACCATATCCATGACTTGAACAGCATGGTCGTAGCAATCTCTTAAATAAATTTGTACTTCTTCACTAATTAACTCACTGCGATCGCGTATTAAAGCATTAATTGCGTCCCGTTGTGGCCAGATAGCACGGCGTAGTTGCAGTAATTCTCGACGTAGTTGATAAATTTTCTGTAGGGTTTTGCGGGTAGGTTTGGCTATGACTTCTTCCTCTAAGTCTTCTAGTTGTTCCCCGTAACTCTCTAAAACTGGGAAAAAACCGTCAATAATCGCATCTAATAAAGCGTAAGCTAAATAATCTGTTCCCTGTCGGCGAATTATCCCTTTTCCTTTCTCAATTCTGAGTCTGACTCCTTCAAAACAATCATGTTCTGGTTCTTCCTGAACTGTGAGCAGGTAGTATTTTCCTAAAATTAAACTGACTTGTTCACTATAAAAACCATAGGTTCTTTCTTTTGGGACTACCATTCGGGCAATAAATAGTAGTTGGTCATCATAGTCTTCCACTTTAGGACGCTCAGATACATTTACCACGTCTTCTAACACCAAAGGCGATAATTCAAACACTTGCCCCATTCGTTCTAAAATGTCCTGATTACCTAAACCTTGGACATCTACCCAAGAAACAGATTCTTGATCGAGATAGGGAATACATTCTTCTGGGGTGGCTACCTGTTGACGAATAACATTAGTTTGGTTGTAGTCAATTAAACATATTGTCGGTGGTGGCGCGTCGGCATCTATAATAATCGTTCCTGGGGGAGTTCCAGGGTAATGATAAAATTCATCTCTCCGTGATTTAGTGGAATCTTGGCGACGCAGTTTTTTGAGCATTCTAACCATGCACTGTCACCCGATGGATTTAGCCTAATTGTCAACAATCTTCATTTTCGTCAGCAAAGGAGAAATTAACAACCAAAAATATGAGATTAAACTAATTCGTAATGATGCTCCCGCCCTGCTCCGCTCTAAAAACAAAAACTCTTTCTTCCCCCTGCACCCTGCCCCCTTGCAGTCTTAACGCAGACTAGACTCCATGCTGTTTAAACCATGCTAGAAGTCGTTTCCAGCCATCTTGGGCTGCTTTCTCTCGGTAAGAAGGGCGATAATCAGCAAAAAAGGCATGGGGTGCATCGGGATAAACGATAATTTCCGACTTGCTGCTACTAGACTGCAACCGAGTACGCATTTGCTCTACTGTATCTAAAGGAATACCTGTATCTTTGCCTCCATATAATCCCAACACTGGAACTTTTAAACTAGAGGCGATATCAACGGGATGCTTTGGTGTTAGTTCAGTATAATTACCGACTAATCGACCATACCAAGCTACACCAGCTTTTACCTTGGGATTGTGGGCTGAGTATAACCAAGTCATACGGCCACCCCAACAAAAGCCTGTAATCGCTAATTTCTCAGCATTACCTTTGGCTGACTTAACAGCCCAATCTACGGTAGCATCCAGGTCAGATAAAACCTGGGCATCTGGTACTTTTCCTACTACTTGACGAATTTCATCGATATTGCTTAACTGAGAAACATCACCTTGACGAGCAAATAATTCTGGTGCGATCGCTAAATATCCCAACTTAGCAAAGCGACGACAGATATCCTGAATGTGTTCATGTACACCAAAGATTTCCTGAATTACCAACACAATCGGAAAATTCTTACCAGTGGCAGGTAAGGCTCTATAAGCTGGAATTTCACCATCTGAGACAGGAATTTTCACCGCACCGGCAACTAGTCCTTGCTTATCGGTAGTAATAACTTGGGCAGAAATAGGTTGTACAGCTAAAGCGAAACCTGTAGCAAGGGTAGCAGTAGCCAGAAATCGGCGACGGGTGATTTCTTTCATCGTCTTTACCTGGAATTACTGAAGATTTATTTTTATTTCCTCAGAAAATGTAAATTTTTGTCAACTAGCCGGGGAAGCATTTTTAGTATTCCTCAAGCACTTCCAGAAAGTCTTGAGTAGGGGTGTAAGGGTGTAGGGGTGTAGGGGTGTAGGGGTGTAGGGGTGTAGGGGTGTAGGGGTGTAAGGGTGTAAGGGAAGTAAATTTTCCCTTGTCTCCCCGAAGTTCTGAGCGGAGGTTTCCTCCGCTCAGACTTCTCTCCTTGTCTCCCTTGTCTCCCTTGTCTTCCCTGCCCCCTGCCTCCTCCAAAGAATCCCTCACCGATGGTGGCGATAACGGATATAAGCAACACCTAGAATCATCCCTGTTAACTGCATCCAGTAGGCTGGAGTAAATTGATTGACACCGGATGGGGGAATAGTGAGACTGCCAACACCATAAAATAACTGTTGAATAAACCACCAAAATAAATAAAAATAAGCTGGTAATCGCATAGGGATATAGATAAGAATTACCGGTAAAACAGTATCTATTTTGGCTTTAGGAAACCTCATCACAAATGCACCTAAAATAGCTGCGATCGCTCCATTAGCCCCAATCAGTGGTACTCTTAAACTCGGCTCTACTAAAATCTGGACTAACCCCGTTAAAACTCCTGCAATTAAATATAATGCTAAATAGCGACCACGCCCTAAAAGATTTTCTACAGTTTTGCCAAATACCCACAAAAATAGCATATTTCCCAATATTTGGCTAAAACTACCGTGTAAGAAAATAGCAATTACCAAAGAAAATACACTTTTAAGCACCACAACCCAAGCCGCCGAATTGACAAATATAGCATTAGTGAGTGCTGAAGTAATTTGTCCTGGAACTACACCAAAGTTGTAAACAAAAGCAGCTAATTGTCCTTTAAGTTCTAGTTGAATTTGCCAGAAAAATATAAAAATATTGATACCAATCAACCAATAGTTGACAATGGGGCGTTTGTAAGTGCGTAAGTTATCACTAATAGGAATCATTTGGGGTTGGGAATTGGGAATTAGGAATTGGGCAGAAAAATTCAAAATTCAAAATTCAAAATTCAAAATTTAAGAGTTTTTCTCCCCGTGTCTACCGTGTCTACCGTGTCTACCTTGTCTCCCTGCCCCCTGCCCCATGCCCCCTGCCCCTCGTCTCCCTTGTCTTGTTCTCAATCAACACTTCCTCAAACCTATGGCAAGATTGGAATCAGATTGCAATGCACTCAAATAGGTACACTGGATGGTGGGAAATACACTTGTTGGACGATACCAGATTATTAGCCACTTGGGAGGGGGGGGATTTGGTGAAACTTTTGTTGCATTTGATACTCATTTACCCGGTTCGCCTAAGTGTGTTGTCAAAAAGTTGCAACCCCAGTCTCAAGATCCTGGTACTTTAGAGATTGCACGGCGGTTATTTGATACGGAAGCTCAAGTATTATATAAATTAGGCACGCACGATCGCATTCCTCAACTTTTGGCTTACTTTGAGGAAGATGCTCAATTTTATCTAGTTCAGGAATTTGTCCCCGGTTATAACCTCAGTCAAGAAATTACACCGGGAAAAATTTACTCTGAAGAAGAAGTAACGACACTGTTACAGGAAATTCTCTCTATCCTGGAATTTGTACAACAGCAAAATGTGATTCACCGTGATATTAATCCCCGTAATATTCTGCGGCGTGAAGATGGTAAGTTAGTTTTGATTGATTTTGGTGCGGTTAAACAAGTCACAACACAGATTTATACTACCGCAGGTGAAGCTAAATCTACTGTAGTAATTGGTACACCTGGCTATATCCCCGGTGAACAGGCACAAGGCAACCCCAAGTTTAGCAGTGATATTTATGCGGTGGGGATAATTGCTATTCAAGCTCTAACTGGTTTATTGACTAGCGAAATAGAGCAAGATAGCCAAACTAATGAAATTATCTGGCGCAATCATGCCACAGTTTCACCACAATTGGCTGATTTTATCGATAAGATGGTGTGTTATGATTTTCGGCAACGTTATTCTACAGCTACCACCGCTTTAGCGGGACTACGAGAATTAACTCAGCCGTTATCTCAGACTTTAGGTGTTACGCCGACTTTACCACCACAAAAAGGTAAATTTTTCCAAAATAAAAGAGGTATCTTACTCAAGCTTTTATTAGTAATCTTATTAATGGGTGTCACGGCTGTGGCGGCAGTATTTATTATAAATAGTGTTAATGATAATAATGCTAACCAATTATCTAAAAAGGGCAATACTTTTTTTGAATTACAACGTTATGAAGATGCACTAAAGTCTTATCGGCAAGCTATAAATATTAGACCAGATTACCCTGTAGCTTGGTATGGAGAGGGCAAAAGTTTGGCGCAATTACAGGAATATGAAAAAGCATTGACAGCTTATGATAGAGCAATTCAACTCCAGCCAGATTATCTAGAAGCTTGGATTGGTAGGGGTTCGGCTCTACAAAAATTACAGCGATATCAGGAAGCGATCGCCTCTTTTGACAAGGCTTTAAAACTTAATGATAACTCTCCAGAAATCTGGAATAATAAAGGCGAAGTTTTCAGTAAATTAAAACAATATGACAATGCGATTAACGCTTATAATCAAGCTCTAAAGTTAAAAGCTGATGATTATTTGGCTTTATATAATAAAGGTTTGGCACTACAAAATTTAAAACAATATGAGGAGGCGATCGCAGTATATCGAAAAGCTGTGGAAATCAAACCTAATTATGTACCAGCATGGTATAATTTAGGTAATTCTCTCGTAAATCTAAATCGTTATGAAGATGCGATTAAAGCTTATAATCAAGCCATACAATACAATCCAAATTATGATGTAGCATCCTTATCAAAAGGGAATATATTAATTATCTTACGACGTTATGCAGAAGCAATTGAGGCATTTAATCAAGTCCTGAAAAATAATCCCAAGAACTATCAAGCATTGTATGGTAAAGCTTGGTCATTACACCAAAATCAAAATTATCCAGAAGCGATAGAAATTTATAAGCAAGCTGCTAAAATTCAACCAAGAAATTATCAAGTTTGGTATAGTTTGGGTAATTCCCAATATAATTTAGAAAAATATGAGGATGCGATCGCATCTTACACTCAAGCATTACGTTACAAGCAAAATCATTATGAAAGTTGGTATAGCCGAGGGAATGCCCTGTTTAGTTTGCAACGTTATAAAGAGGCGATCGCATCTTACAATCAAGCTATTAAATACAAGCCCAATGATCAAGCTGCAATCAATGCCCTAAATGAAGCTCAAGCACAATTAGACGCAGCTACACCGATGCCTATTGTTGTACCCACTATGCCCAGTCCTGAGTTTAGTATCCCTAAACCTGAAAACTGAAGTCTGGAAAGCCTTGCACATAGAACTTTTATCCAGTTTAACCAGCATCAGGATCAATACGGCATAGAGCCGTATTGATCCATACCCTAAATTTATAGATTGTAAAGAAAAATGTGACTATATGAAGTTTGACAAATTGTCTTTTGACTAATATCACTGATTACCCCAAAAATGAGAAAAAGTTTTCCCTGTCTATGGGTAGATGTAATCTTCTCTAAATAAAGTTTACTAAGTAAGCAAATAGCAGATGAGTTGAGAATATCAAACTTGCGATCGCTAAGGGACTTCCAACTAAAAAAATATACAATAGCTGTGGTGAGCAGGGAGCAGGGAGCAGGGAGCAGGGGGAAAATTCAAATTATTTTCTCTCGGAAATTGGATAATTTATTTTCTGGAAGTCGCTAAAAAATACTCATAAATTTTTACTAAGGGAAAACCAAAAAATAAATTATCGAAAATTGATGCTTGGGTAGGGTGCGTCAGTGAAATATAACCTAACTATCATCAGATATTCTTCATACTGACGCACCCTACAACTTGGATATTTTTTTATCTGCAAGTCCCTACTAAAAAGCCAGAAATTCTCCTTTGATTGAGCAAAATATCTGATAGAAATTAATTATACTTATACTTAAACAAGTCTTAAAAAAATCAATATAAAATTACAAATTGTATAAAATCGTTGTCTACTGTAATGACAATAAATCTTTAAGAAATAGGGGAATACAGTATGGAATTTTTATCCGATTCCGTGGTGCTATCACGGATGCAATTTGCCCTGACTGCAATCTTTCATATGCTTTGGCCTGTCCTGACTACAGGGATGGGGATTTATTTAGTAATTGTGGAAGGGATTTGGCTGAAAACGAAAAATCCCGACTATTATCTTCATGCGCGCTTTTGGTCAAAATTTTACGTGCTGAATTTTGGAATTGGTGTAGCTACTGGTATCCCGATGGAATTTCAGTTCGGCACAAATTGGGCCCCTTTTTCTGAAGCAGTAGGTAACTTTTTTGGGAGTGTAATTGGTTTTGAAGCTTCTTGGGCGTTTATGCTAGAAGCTGCTTTTTTAGGAATTATGTTATTTGGTTGGGAAAGAGTAAATCCTGCCATTCACTATCTTTCAACGATTTTGGTAGCTGTGGGTGCAAACCTTTCTACAGTTTGGATATTAACAGCTAATTCGTGGATGCAAACTCCCGCCGGTGGGGAATTAGTAAATGGTAAGTTTGTAGTTCATGATTATTTCCAAGCAATTTTAAATCCCTTTATGGTTAACAGTGTGCTGCATATGTTTTTTGCCACACTCGAAACTTCTTTATTTGTAATTGGTGGGATTAGTGCTTGGTATATTCTCCAGCAACGCCATGCGGAGTTTTTTGCTAAGTCTTTGAAGATTGCCTTAGCAGCTGCGATCGCAGTTGCTCCATTACAAATATATATCGGACACCTAAGCGGTGAACAAGTATATCATTATCAACCCACAAAACTAGCCGCAATGGAAGCCCAGTGGGAATCAACACCAGCTGGAGAACCCGCAGACTGGAGTTTATTAGCCATACCCAACGAAAAAGCCCAGAAAAATGATTGGGAAATCACCATTCCCAATGCTTTGGGTTACATTTTGGAATTTAAACAGAACCTTTCCGAACCTGTACGGGGTTTGAAAGAGTGGCAACCGAGCGATCGCCCCCACATGATAGGTTTAATTTACTACGCTTTTCGTACCATGATTGCGATCGGGTTTTTCTTTGCCGGGTTAATGTTGCTCAGTACCCTACAATGGTTGCGTGGTAAACTGGCAGCCGAAAATATTAGTCAGCAACGTTGGTTAATGCGAGCTTGGGTATTAGCTGCACCTTTAGGATACATTGCTGTAGAATCTGGTTGGATTGTGCGTTGTGTTGGTAGACAGCCGTGGACACTATACGGACAAATCCGCACCGTTGATTCTGCATCTCAATTACCAGCAAGTAATGTGTTAACTTCACTGACTGGCTTTGCTGTAGTTTATACAATCTTGTTCATCACCGCCATGTACTTTGGTAGCCGCATCATCCGCACAGGGCCAAATTTAGAATTACCAATACCAGGAACAGAAGTCACCAAACCCGCCATTGATACCACCCCTGGCGAGTTCGTCCCCAACGAACGTCCCGTAGAAGCAAGAGATTAAACCAATTCGCAATGGACTAACGTCCCGCTACGCTAACGCAATGGGCTAAACGCCCCGCGCCGCTCTAAGCGCAGCCATGCCGCAGGCTTTACGCAATTAAGTGTTGTAACGGGGATTTAAACCCCGCCAAAACACTTGCGGTTTCATAGAAGCCGGGGACTTAAACCCCCAAATTTTGGTAAGCAATTCAAAATTCAAAATACCCTAGGGCAAGGAAGCTACAAAACTCAAAAATTTTTGACTTTTTTCTTCCCAATGCCCAATGCCCAATGCCCAATGCCCAATGAATAATTATGGAAACACTACAATATTTTCTCCCACAAGTTTGGTTTGTAATTTTAGCTTTGTTTCTCTTCCTCTACGTCATGCTAGATGGATTTGATTTAGGGGTGGGGATTTTATCTCTTACTTCTTCCGATGATGAACGTCGGGGAATTTTAATGACTAGCTTAAGCAACATTTGGGATGCTAACGAAACTTGGCTAGTGCTTATGGGTGGGGGATTATTTGGTGCATTTCCCCTCGCTTACGGCACAATTTTAAACGCCTTATATATCCCAATTCTTGTTATGGTGTTTGGGTTTATTTTTCGGGGTGTGGCGTTTGAATTTCGGGAATTATCTAGACGGAAATTTTTTTGGAATCTTGCTTTTGGTGCAGGAAGTTTTACAGCTGCACTCGGACAAGGATTTGCTTTGGGTGGGGTACTCAAAGGAATTAAAGTTGATGAGACAGGACACTTTATTGGGAGTACCTGGGACTGGTTTAGTTTACCTTCGGTGTTAGTAGCCTTAACTTTGATTCAAGGTTATGTGTTGATTGGTTCTACCTATTTGGTATGGAAAACCACAGGAGAATTACAACAAACTCACTATAAAACAGCCAAACTGGCTGCATTGACTACACTGATAGGTGCAATTTTTATAACTATCAGTACACCTGTGATTTATGAAAATGCTAGAGCGCGTTTATTTCAACAACCACTAGTATATATTTTCGCCATGATTCCGATTTTGGGAGTGTGGTTAATTTGGCAACTGTGGAATAGTTTAAACCGCAAGGAAGAACGCGCGCCATTTGTGTGGACTATTCTATTATTTGTGTTGTCATTTATTGGTTTGGGATTGATTGTTTTTCCCTACATTATTCCGCCACAAATTACCATTTATGAAGCTGCGGCTGACCCTAGTTCTTTGGTAATTATGATCATTTTTATCGGCTTTTTAATTCCGGTGATGTTGTTTTATAACCTTTACCAATATATTGTTTTTAGAGGTAAAGTCACTGGTAACGGTTATGGGGAATAAAACCAATTCGCAATTCGCAATTCGCAATTCGCAATTAATTCAGCCACCCACAAGGGGTGGGGTTTTTACCTACCTTGGGAAACAAGGATTTTTTCGCCCACCAGGGGCGAGGTTTTGAACCTATCTTTTTCCGATAAACTGCTTTTTTAGAGATGATTTAACCAGTAAAAAGTGTTGGGTAAACAGTTATCAGTGAAATCATTGACGAAACACCACACCAATTGGTGAAAGACTTTGGTAGCGGCTCTAAATCGCCCACCATACGGTTGATAACTGATAACTGTTTTAACATTATCTTAAATTATCCATACTGAGAAGTATATGAACAATTTACATTAGTTTCTGATTTTTTAATAGCAATTTATGTTTGAAACTTTATTTTTACATTAGTTATACAGATATTTTATGAAAATAAATTGAAGGAAAATAATGTTTTGAATTTTTAACGTATTAACAACTAGAAAAAAAGGATATTTTCCCCCTTAGAACCATACTTAGTAAACTCAGTAAGATTGACATTACAAATTTTTTTCTGTACCTATAAAATCCCTTTATACACAGGGTAAATTCCATAATTTGAGATTTATAGGGATGGAATAATGTTTTCGCAATCCTCAAAATTTACTAACAGTATGCGGCAAAAAAAACATAAACAAAGTTTTAAATCTGTTGGTAATAAAGTCTTATATGCTGGCTTATTCATGACTCTACTAGGTTGTAGTTTTGCAACTTTTCAAGTTATTTATCCTTTCATTATTTCTAGTGTAAGTGCTGCAACAAAGACTTCATTTCAGCCTACTTCAATTCCTTGGCTAGAGGATCAATCTAATTGCCAACATACTGGGCGGAGTTGGCATGAAAACAGATGTTGGGATAATGAACATAGCCCGACATTTTAAATTTTCAAATTTGGACGATGTTGAATCCACGGATTAGCGGCTTCTAGTTGAGCGGCGAGACTAATTAAAGTAGCTTCTGCCGCAGGTTTGCCCACAAGCTGCACACTCATAGGTATACCATTACTATCAAACCCTACGGGTAAAGCGATCGCTGGTTGTCCAGTGGCATTGGCAACTGGACAAGGGGCAATCCAATTCACAATTTTTTCAAATGTATCTTCGGGACTCAAAGCCGCCCATTCCCCTACGCGGATAGGAGAGTGTAAGTAAACAGGCAATACTAAGACATCTATATTGTCAAAAAATGCCACAATTTGCCGGGCTACGATTTGCATGGCATACACTGCTTGGATATATTCGCCAACAGTCCCGGTTCTTGCTAATAGCCAACGGTTGAGAGGCTGCAATGCTTCGGCTGGTAATCCTGAAGCAGCAATTCCCGATTGCCAAACGACTTTAAACGGTTCAACTAAGGCACTGAAATCAGGAAATGTTTGTTCAACTTGATGACCGAGTTGTGCTAATAATTCTACTATCTGTAAAACTGCCTGCCTACAATTAGCGTCAGCTTCTCCCAAGGGGGGAATAGCAGTAGCAAAGGCAATTCGTAACTTATTGGGTTGAGTTTGAGCCGCCATCAAAAATGATGGTTCTGGATCAGGTAGCCAGTAAGGATCACCTGTAACATAACCAGAAATAGTATCTAACATAGCGGCTGCATCTGCCACTGTCCGGGCAAGGGGGCCATTGGCAGAAATTCCGGCGAGCCGATCACCTACTGGTGCTTTTGTGACTCTACCTCGTGCTGGTTTAATTCCTACTAAACCACAACAAGCCGCAGGCCCCCGAATTGAACCGCCACCGTCAGAACCTTGGGCGATCGCACAAAGTCCGGCGGCAACTGCGGCTGCTGCCCCACCACTAGAACCGCCAGGGGTGTATTCTAAATTCCACGGGTTTCTGGCGGGGGGAAATCCCATAGGTTCAGTGTAGGGAAATGAGCCTAATTCTGAGGTGGCTGTTTTACCAAGAATAATAAAGCCAGCTTGCTTAATGCGTGTGACAACCCCATCATCATATCCGGGGATGTTGTTAACTAATGCTGGATTTCCGTAGGTACAAGGTACACCCGCTAAAGCGTTAAGGTCTTTAATAGAAATTGGCACACCAAAAAATGGTGGCAGTTCTGTAGTTTTACTTAATAATTCTGTCTTAGCTTGAGCATCAGCGATCGCTAAATCTGCTGTAACTGTAAAATAACTGCCCAACTGGGGATTTAGCTGCTGAATCCGACTTAAATATATTTCTACTAAATCCACCGGTGATACTTCCCGCCGACGGATTAATTTTGCTAACTCTAGTGCCGGAGTAAAGGCTAAATCAGTTTCATTCATATTGGGGACTGGGGACTGGCTGGGGACTGGCTGGGGACTGGGGACTGTTGACAGGCTTTGACCAACAGCGTTGTTACTTTAGCAGAATTTTTGGGAACTATGAATATATCATTTTTGCGATTTAACAAAATTTAGAATCGAGAATCTGACCCTCCGAATTTTAGATTTTAAATTTTGGATTTTGGATTGCCGGATTGAATCTAAAATCTAAAATCCAAAATTGGTTGACTGGCTGTGTCTATATTCTGAGTTCTTCTGAATAAATTTTGCAAATCCCCAAGGGATATTTATGGCTGATATGCAATTACTGATTGATGAACTACCAAAAATTGTTTATAAACTCAAATTGACTATTGGTAATTCCCAGGACATTATGCAACAGGTAATCCTGATTAATAATGCCCAGGAAGAACTCCGCAATATTAAACAGGCGATCGCGCAAGAATTATATTGTGTTACCAGCAAAGGTAATATTGGTAATACTATTAGTAGTATATCTTCTCCTGTTCCAGAATTGGTAATACCAAATATTTTGAAAGATTATCCTGAGATTAATGGTAATGCTGGATTAATTACAGAAAAGTTTGGTAATCCTAATATAGAAATATCTTTAATTACATTAGAATCTAAAATTAATTGCTGGCTAGAATGGGGTGATTTATTGCAGGCGATCGCCGCAGATATTTTAGGTGACGTTAATTTAGTCAATCAACTCAATTTAAATATTAATTATCCCAGCTTACCGATTAAAATTATCCAAACAGAAAAATTTTTAACCATTAACAATGTCACTAATAATCAGTCTCACCTAAAAAAAATATTTAATCTAGAAGAAGATTTATCCAAACTAGAAACCAGATTAAATTTAATTAAAAATACCATTCAAAATGGTCACGGTTTTTTAACAATTATGTTAGCATTATCATCATTTTATGGTAAATCTGGTTTTGCTATAGAATGGTTAGACGATGCTCATGAATTAATCATCTCTAGTAATCATCATTTTCGTGAATTGACCGAAATTCTCAATGATTGCGATATTTATGAACAGAAACTTGATGAATTTAAAAATAAAATCACAGAAATTAAACAGTATAATCCTAAGTCAAGCATCACAGGAAGATTTCAATTACAAAGAAATAAAAACTTTCTATCACCTCAGGTTTTACGTAGAATTTTATTAATTTTATCTAGTTTAACTCTTTTAGTCATTGGTGGATTATTTGCCAAAAATCAGATTATCCAAATTCAACAAAATGGTATAAATTTATATCAAGATAATATTGCAAAAAACAATTTTAAATCTGCTTTAAAACTAGGAATTGAGGCTTCTTTCATTGCTCAAAATCCTCCCCATAAAATTGGAGTATGGAAACAAGCCGGAGCTAAATGGCAAGAGGCAATTAATTTGTTAGAAAATATTCCTGAAGGAACATCTGTATCTGCTATAGCCCAAGAAAAACTGATTCGTTATCGACTTAACTATATTGCCATAACTAAGAGAGGTATAGCAGAAAAGAAAGCTGTAGGTAACTTAGAATTAGCAGAGAAGCTAGCGACAGAAGCTAAATTCTTTATGGCCAATGCACCCAATTCATTAACAGCTTGGAAACAAGCAAAAGACAAATGGCAGCAGTCCATTAAGTTATTAGAATCTATCCCAAAAAGTACTTCTGTCTATAAACAAGCTCAAGCAATACTGCCTAATTATAAAACCCAGTATGCTGCAATTAATGCCATCATGGAAAATAGAATACAATCTATGAAGTGAACTAGGGAGACAAGGGAGACGAGGTAGACAAGGTAGAAGTTTTGATTTCAATTACGTAAAGCCTGCGGCATAGCTGCGCTTAGAGCGGAGCGGGGGGGAGCATCGTTACAAATTACGAATTACGAATTACGAATTACGAATTACATCTACTGTTGATTAAATAGTAAAAATAAAGTTTGGAATGAGCCAACAATAAAACCTAAAACTCCCCCTAATGTGACAATCGCCTGCAATTCATTTTTAACAATTCCTTCAATTGCGTTTTCTAAATCAGCAGGTGATGTTGATTTTACACGGTCAACAATTACTTGATCTATCGATAAAATTGGGATGATTTGAGCAACAATTTTTTCTAAATCTTTTTCTAAATATCGTTCTAAAATCAATGCCAATTCTTCACTGACAACTTCTAATGAATTTATCACTACAGAGGAATTACTCAGGCGATTTAACAATAATTTAGCAATATTATCCCAATTTACAGATTCAGTTAGTCCTTGTAGTAAATCACCGCCACTAGTTTGAATATATTGACGGACTGTTTCCCGTGTGGTTTTTCGTAATTGGCGGACTGTGCCAATTGGTAAATTTTGTAATGATAAATTTTGCAGAATTGTTTTGAAGCGATCGCGCATCTGCAAATCTTGAATTAATTCCTGTAATCTAGCATTAGTTGTTTCTTTTTCATCTAAGCAAAAAGTACGTAACCGGGTGAGAGTATTCCGCAAACCAAATAAATTCGCTACTACCCAATAAGTACCACTAGTTTTTTCTCGAAAGCTTTCGTCAATAATTTGAATTGTGCGATCGCTTAAAAAATCTATAATTGCTTGCCTTAACATATCTGGAGGCAAAACTACTTCCAAAAACCAATCAGCCAATCGAGTTGCTTGTTCGTCGCTCAGTTGTAAATCTAAGAGGATTTGGTCAAAAATCTGATTGATTTGTGCTTCTAAAAAATCTTCTTGTCTAGCTAACACCTTCAACAGACGTGGTAAGGATTCTCCTAATAAATCACGTAGAATACCTGCGACGATTTTAGTTGTTTTCTGATTTTTATCGGCTTTAATTTGGTCTGTTGCCAGTCGCAATAACCAAAGAATTGCTGCTTGTACTCGTTCAGTTTCTAATAGTCTACGTGCCAGCTTTTGTAATTCATCAGGTGTCAAGAGTGACCCCATGATTGTCTGTGAAATATTTTTGGCCAGACGCTCCTGATTTGCCGGAATCAAGCCAGGAGTAAATGGTACTCTTTGCCCAGCTATATAAATTGTACGGTAAGGACGAAATAGCATTTTGATGGCTATATCATTTGTGAAATAGCCAATAATTCCACCCAATACCGGGGGCGATACATACAGTAAAAGATGAGACCAATCCACAGTTTTTTGGATGAAGAATGGGGACTAGGAGGAGGCAGGGGAGCAGGGGAAAGAATTTTAGATTTTAGATTTTAGATTGAAATTCAATCCAAAATTGAATTGCTCAATGCCCAATGCCCCATACCCAATTACCTACTTAATAATTACTAATATTCCCATCATACCGTTCGTAATGGGGTAGTGTGTGGCGGAGGTAAAACCAACTTGCAGGGCTAAGTCTACTTGTTCTGTTCCTTGAGGAAAGCGATCTAAGCTGGGGCTGATGTAGGCGTATTCCTCTTTCATGCCCATACGCTCTGCCATTGGTACAACTATATTATCTAAATACCACTGTTGAAAGGCTCGGAATTGTTGATTGTGGGGACGATGAAAGTCTAGAATCGCTGCCCGCGCAGTAGGTTTGAGAACTCGGTGTAATTCTTGCAGGCTAGAGCGAATATCTGTTACATTTCTTAAACCGTAGCCCATTGTGGCGGCATCAAACTGATCATCCTCAAACGGTAAATTCAAGACATCTGCTTCTACCCAAGAGATGTCAAATTGGGGGTAACGTGTTTGGGAGCGTGTTTTTGCCATTGTCAGCAGGTTATGGGAAAAGTCTACTCCGTAAACTTTCCCGGTTGTGCCTGCGCGCCTAGCCAAACGTAAAGCTAAATCACCACTCCCGCAACATAAATCGAGACAAGTATCCCCTGGTTTAACCGCACTCCACTTAATGGCCATTTCTTTCCAGATGCGATGTTGTCCCAGACTTAAGCAATCATTGAACTGATCGTAAACGGGGGCAATACGGTCAAAAATGGCACGAACTTCATTAGTCATTAGTTATTAGTCATTTACTTATTAGTCAATGGTCACTGGACTATTGACTATGGACTATTAACTAAATTTTGGCATGACAGAGGCTACTAGTGAGAGCGATCGCTACTAATTCTGTGGATAAATGAATCAACTTCAGCTCATCTTCTCTTAAAAAGCTCGGTTGTTTCCACTGGAGAGATAAAACCCCTAACATTTGATTCCGGTAGCTAATGGGGATAACTACATGGGCTTGAATCCCACTTGCTTCGTAATGAGTCACACCAGCTAGTTTTGATTCTTTGGCAACATTCAAGCACACTTGAATTTTACCAGTGGCGATCGCTTCAGTGGTTAGTGGGTCTTGCCCCAACCAATTTTCTCCACTCCCTTCAGGAGAGTAAGATCCTTGAGTAGCTGTCAGTGCTTGATTTTCTAGCAATTGCAAAATACAGCTATCAGCTGCAAAACTATCACAGAATGCTGTCGCCATCGGTGTCAGGATTGATTCTAAAGTTTCAGCAGCCTGAGTCACCTTTACCAAAACAGTTAACAGTGACATTTGAGCATTGGCGCGCCGTAGTTCTTCTGTCCGTTGCTTGAGTAAGTCATAGGTTTCTGCTGCCCTTTGGACAACGGCTTTGAGTTCACCAGGATCCCAAGGCTTAGTAATATACTTATAAACTTGTCCGGCGTTAATGGCTTCTACCAAATCTTCAATGTCAGTAAATCCCGTGAGAATTATCCGCACTGTATCGGGGAATTGTGGTACAGTTTTACTGAGAAATTCTGTACCTTTCATTTCTGGCATCCGTTGGTCAGAAATAATTACTGCCACTTCCCCTTCTACTGCTAAGATTTCTAGGGCATTGATACCACTCTCTGCTTTGAGGACATTAAAATCTCGGCGAAAGGTGCGATAGAGTAAATCTAAGTTATCTGGTTCGTCATCAACTACTAGGATTTTTAGCTTTTTAGGTCTTTCTAAAGTTGCCATTGGACGATGATTTGTATGGATTTCGGAAATCATATCAGCCATAGATATTACCTGTAAAAAATTACTTATAGCCCCACATTTCTATCAAGCTTAGTAGATTATCTTGGTCAAGCCTTGGGGAAATGTACTGAGATACTTTTTGTCGGGGTAATATGTATTCTTTGTAACGTAAAATTTGATCTGAAGGTAGAGTGTATATATAGTTAGCTGATAAAGATTACAATAAGATTTGCCAACGCAGTATCAACTGAGCCTCTCCAGTAGAAGCTAAAATTTGAGATTATGACTGACTTATCACCCAACGCTCCCAACCCTGAAAATGCTACTAACGATTCTGCTCAAGAGTTACTGCGAAAACTGAGACAAAAAGAAGGTAATTGGGTGGAATGGGGATTAGCCATTGCCAGTCTGCAAAAAGCTGGTTACAATCCCCAAGAGATTTTTGAAGCTACAGGATTTGAGCCGATTCAACAAAATCAGGTAATCGTCGGCGCGCAAGTGTATACTTCCCTGGAAAAAGCTGGTGCATCAGAGGCGACGCGATCGCATTATGCTAATCGTGGTAGTGATGTTTTATATGAACTACGCTTACTCACCCAAGAACAACGGGCGGCGGCGGCGGAATTAACTTTTGAGCATAAACTTGATTTAGATGAAGCGCGGGAAATAGCCAAGGCGATTAAAGATTTCTCCCGTTTCCGCACTTTACCAGAAGGCTTTTCTGATCATGCAGGAGATGCGGTAGCCTATCAAGCTTGGAAGTTAGCACGGCAGAATACAGATTTGCAAGAGCGATCGCGGTTAATTGCTAAGGGTTTACGCTTTGCTCACACCCAAACAGCTAGGAAACAAATCGAACATCTATTGCTTGATTTTACAGTTGTTTCCCAACGTCCAGCCCCCATTCCTCCTTTTTATCGCTTTGATTCTGAGGAAGAATTACCTCGTATTGTGCCAGTAGTCGGTGAGTTACCTTTAACACCTGAAGACTTAAAAGCGGTGCCTTTAGTGGAAGCAGTTGAACCATTCCGCATTGTCAAATTTGCTGGTGAACAGGCTTGGGTAGCTTTACCTGGTTGGCAAGTGCTGTTAGGTGCAGAAGATCCAGTAGTGATTTTAGCAACTAGCGATCGCTTTCCTAACCAAAATCTAGCCCAACCTAGCTCTGTGTTAGTAGTTGTAGATCGTCGTCAACGAGAATGGAACGATTTTAGTTACTTTGTGGTAGATAACGGCGGCGAATTAGATTTTCAATGGTTTGAAACAGAACCAGAACTACCCATCCTCGGTAAAGTGATCATTATCGTCCGCCCACGGAAAATTCTGGATGAAGAAGTAACTAAAGATTCATGGCAAATTGATGAATAAGAGCGAGTTACGCCTCATGTGAATTAGGACAATCTTCTATCCAGTAAATAAATAGCCTATGGGCGGTGCGTATCAAACTCGGTAGGGGCGGGTTAACAAACATTATTAATGATTAACTCTTGATCTTGGTGAACCCGCCCCTACAAATATCTAGGGATTTACAAGATTTTAATTCACATTAGACGTAATTATGTTCAATATTGGGCGGGTGATTTACACTAAATGCTGTAATCTGCTCAAGCGTTCTGAATAATTTTTGATCACCATCAGAGCAAACATCGGCGTTTCTTGAACTGCAAACAGAAACCTTTTTTCATCTAAATAAGCTAATGTGCAATCTGTTTTAGCGATCGCAGTATAAGTTCTGTATTTAACTCCTACTAGTACTCCAGTACCAAAGACTTCACCAGTGCTAATAGTTTCTACAACTTTACCATTGACTAACAGTTCTATCTCTCCTTCCACAATGCCATACATATATTCACCGGGATCACCTTCTGTAAAAATCACTTTGCCGGAACTAAAAAATTCAGGATCAGATTGTTTTTGAAAGATACCGACTGTAATGACAGGATTTGACATAATGAATCTACACAGTTGTTAATTTTCACCGACTCTGGGAGATTAGCTAGACCAGAGCCGAGTAAAGTATACTACTTCGGAAAAATAACTTCATGCGCCGAAATATCATTAGTCACTTTCCCAAAAACGAATTTTTGCCAATTTGGCAACCATAATGTACTTGATACTGGTATTATTTATTTAGTGCAAGGGGTGTAGCAAAAGTAGCCCCGACCGCAAGGTTGGGGTAACTTCTGCAAAATATTCCACAATTGGGAATCACTACAATCATTTCCCGCTAAAACAAGGCTTATTCCCGCTTCCTGAAGCTATCAACCTGACATTCTTGTTGAAATCACCTCAATTCAACGGTGTACCCTAAAGCGGGTGAACGAAATTTTGTGTGGGATTTCTAGCTAAGTTAAGTATCCAAAAAATTACCCACCACACTCCCGACACTCCCCACACTGCCCACACTCTCCCCTCTCCCCTCTCCCCACACTCCCCACACCCTTCTTAATTGGAAGTCTCGACTGAGTTTAGTCGGGTCTAACTATTTGCTAAACTCTGGATAAAAGACAATCTATCGGCAATTGGATCTAGGATCGATGTAATTAAAGCCAAAAAATAACATTTTGGATGAAGGGTTTGTAGTAGACTTTAGCACTACTACAGATTAATTACTTATCACCATTGTTAACTTACTAGGTATCACACGATGGAATTAACAGTTGAAAACGTGGAAACAGTCTTGGATGAAATGCGTCCTTACCTGATGTCTGATGGTGGCAACGTGGAACTCGTAGAACTGGACGGGCCGATTGTTAAACTTCGTTTACAAGGGGCTTGTGGTTCTTGCCCTAGTTCCACTATGACCCTGAGAATGGGTATTGAACGCCGTCTACGGGAAATGATTCCTGAAATTGCGGAAGTTGAGCAAATATTATAAGAGACTGGGGACTGGGAACTGGGGAGTGGGGACAAGGAAGACAAGGAAGACAAGGAAGACAAGGCAAGGGAAAGAAGCAATTCTACCCTGTCTCCCCCCTCTAGCTTGTCTCCTACCAATGCCCTGTTTGCCCAATGCCCCATTCCCTGTTTGCCCCATTCCTAATCAGATCCTATGTCTCATCCACTCTATGTAGCTTTTATTTGGCATCAACATCAGCCGTTGTATAAATCTCCTGGCGATGACTTTTCAGGTTCTTCAAGTCAACAATATCGCCTGCCTTGGGTGCGGTTGCATGGCACAAAAGATTATTTGGATTTGGTGTTAATTCTGGAAAAGTACCCTAAATTACACCAAACCGTGAATCTAGTGCCGTCTTTAATCTTGCAATTAGAAGATTATATTGCTGGTACTGCTTTTGATCCTTACCTAAAAGCCAGTTTGACCCCTACAGAACAACTGACTCAACAGCAAAAAGAATTTATCATTCAACACTTTTTTGATGCTAACCATCATACTTTAATTGACCCCCATCCCCGCTACGCCCAGTTATATTACCAAAGGAAAGAACAAGGACAAGCTTGGTGTTTAGGGAATTGGGGCTTGGCTGAGTATGGTGATTTGCTGGCGTGGCATAATTTGGCATGGATAGATCCTTTATTTTGGGATGACCCAGAAATTGCCGCTTGGTTAGAGCAGGGACGTAACTTTACATTAAGCGATCGCCAGCGCATTTACTCCAAACAGCGCGACATCCTCAGCCGCATCATCCCCCAACACCGTAAGATGCAAGCATCTGGGCAATTGGAAGTTACCACCACACCCTACACACACCCTATTTTGCCCTTACTAGCGGATACTAACTCTGGGCGGGTAGCAGTGCCAAATATGACTTTACCAGAGTGCCGCTTTCAATGGGCAGAAGATATTCCCCGCCACTTACGTAAAGCTTGGGAACTATACAGAAAAAGATTTGGACAAGAACCCAGGGGTTTATGGCCTTCAGAACAATCAATAAGCCCCGCAATATTACCGTATATTATTAAACAAGGATTTAATTGGATTTGCTCAGATGAAGCGGTTTTAGGGTGGACATTAAAACACTTCTTCCATCGGGATGGGGCAGGGAATGTCCTAGAACCGGAATTGATGTATAAACCCTATCGCCTGACAACCCCAGCCGGAGATTTAACCATTGTCTTTCGAGATCATAGATTATCAGATTTAATTGGCTTTACCTATGGTTCAATGCCAGCCAAACAAGCAGCAGGGGATTTAGTGGGACATCTGCAAGCGATCGCTAAAATGCAAAGAGAACGTCCCAGCGATCAACCTTGGTTAGTTACAATCGCTTTAGACGGAGAAAATTGTTGGGAGTTTTACCCGCAAGACGGCAAACCGTTCCTCGAAACCTTATATCAACGTTTAAGCAACGAACCCAATATTAAACTCGTTACTGTCTCGGAATTTATCGCACAATTCCCCGCCACAGCCACTATCCCTGGAGATCAATTGCATAGCGGCTCTTGGGTTGATGGTAGCTTTACCACTTGGATTGGCGATCCTGCCAAAAACCGCGCTTGGGACTACCTCACACAAGCTAGAGCTATGCTAGCCAGTCATCCCGAAGCCACAGAAGAAAACAACCCCGAAGCCTGGGAAGCTTTATATGCTGCCGAAGGTTCTGACTGGTTTTGGTGGTTTGGTGAAGGACATTCTTCCAATCAAGATGCCATCTTTGACCAATTATTTCGTGAACATCTGTGCGGTATTTACAAAGCATTGAATGAACCAATACCAGCCTATCTCAGACACCCCGTTGAAGTTCACGAAGCACGGGCAGATCATTCACCAGAAAGCTTTATTCATCCCATAATTGACGGTAGAGGTGATGAACAAGACTGGGACAAAGCCGGACGCATAGAAATTGGTGGCGCACGGGGAACAATGCACGTCAGTAGCAGTATTCAGCGTCTTTGGTATGGAGTTGATCACCTCAATTTCTATTTGCGGTTAGACTTTAAAAGTGGCGTTACACCAGGCAAAGATTTACCAACAGAATTAAATTTATTGTGGTTTTATCCAGATAGAACCATGCACAATAGCCCCATTCCTTTAGCAGATGTACCAGATACAGCCCCCCTCAATTACCTATACCACCATCATTTAGAAATTAATTTACTCACCCAATCAGTGCAATTTCGAGAAGCTGGAGATAATTATCAATGGCATCCCCGCAGCAGTCGCGCTCAAGTTGCTTTAGAAACTTGTTTAGAATTAGCAGTACCTTGGGCAGATTTACGAGTGCCACCAGATTATCCCTTACGTTTGCTTTTAGTACTAGCTGATGAAGGTTGTTACAAAAAGTACTTACCAGAAAATGCCCTCATTCCCATTGAAGTACCTTAATTAGTTTGTAGTTAGGAATTTAGTCCTTTTTTCCCTAAATCATCAGGGCTAAAGCCCTCACTACAAACATAACAATTAACCTTTCACACAAACAACTTGTTTGAGTGTGGCGACAACTTCCACCAAATCTGCTTGATTTTTCATAACTTGATCTATCGGCTTATAAGCACCAGGAATTTCATCTAAAACATCCTTATCTTTACGGCATTCTACGCCCTTTGTTTGCTCAATTAAATCATCAAGTGTATAAACATTTTTAGCTTTATTTCTCGACAATAAACGACCTGCACCATGAGAGCAAGAACAAAAACTATGCACATTACCTTTACCCTTGACAATGAAAGATTTTGCTCCCATTGAACCAGGAATAATTCCATAGTCTTCTGTATCAGCGCGGACTGCACCTTTTCGAGTTACATACACATCTTCCCCAAAATGTACTTCTTTTTCAGCGTAATTGTGATGACAATTTACCTGTAATAAAGGTTTAGTTGACTTGCCTCCAGCTAAATGTTTTTCTATGATGCGCTGGAAACGTGCCATCATCACATCACGGTTGAAACGTGCATATTCTTGCGCCCATTGTAAGTCATGCCAGTAAGCTTGAAACTCTGGTGTCTCAGCTATAAAATAAGCTAAATCAGGGTCAGGTAATTTATTATCTGCCATTTTTGCTAATTCTTTAGCTGTATTAATATGACATTGGGCAAGATTATTACCAATGTTCCGTGAACCGGAATGTAACATCAGCCAAACTTGGTTCTCTGTATCTAGGCACACTTCAATGAAGTGATTCAATTTGTTACTGATTGCTTGCTTAATTTATTGAGTCTCCATAGTCTAAGTTCGACACTATTTCGACTTCTATCAAGCACTTTCATTGACACAAGTAGGAGTAATAGGGATTTACGAGACTGATATTGTGAGATTCAATAGAATCACAATATCACATATGAAAGTCGCAATCGATCAAGTCATTTCTGCTTGATTCTATACCTTCATCTTCGGTATAGTTCGGAGCACACCTTCATCCTAATTTATTCTAGGATGCCCAAGTCCCTCTGCTCTCTACGGGGCGTTTTACCGCTTCCCTCGGTATTAGCAATCTCAGCTTCCACCGATTTGGACGAGTTTTGATTACTGCATCACTACAGTAAGGGGCAATCTTTTACCCCCGCCTAGAGAACCCATTTGTTTCATTGCTTTAGTTTGTAAATCTTGTACACCACGGTGCAAGTCTTTAAACTCTCGCCAATGCTGCCAATTAGTAACAGATTTTTCTACATCTTTATTTTCATTAAAACCTGTGGGAATTGCTGCCTCAATATCTAGACGAATTTTTTTGAGTTTGCCTTCTAATTTATCACCATTAAATGGTGTTTTAATCGCACACATACCACAACCCAGATCCACACCGACAGCAGCAGGAATAATGGCTTCTTTTGTAGCAATTACAGAACCAACTAAAGCACCTTTTCCTAAGTGAACATCAGGCATTAATGCTACGTGTTTAAATACAAAAGGTAGCGATGCCACATTTTTAGCCATCTTGGTTTCTTCTGTACCCAATGGGTGATTCGCCCAAGATAAAACAGGTGCTGGTGTATTAATTTCTAACTCTTCGTAGGGCATTTTTTTCTAAAAAATCAGGAATCAAAAGTGGAGCAGAATTAGCTAACAAGTTTATGTTACAAGTTTGATTGTACTACAAATATAATACATAAAATTTTTAGTGTCAACAGCAATCACCATAAGTTAAGTCTGCCAAAAAAATCCAGACATTTGCTAAATACACTACAATTTGTAAAGACCATAAATCAGCCCTAATCAGACCTATGGCCACACCTCAAAAGACTCTTTGGGAAAGCTTTTTATCACCTGTAGTCCGTTTTTTTATTGATGACGAAAAATTGCAGCGTTATGCCAAAAGTATTGATTGGGAGCAAGAGGGTGACAAGTTCCGCCGCAGTGATGTTACACTCCCCCCGTACTACATTAACCAAAACTTCCACGGCATTAAGGGGGGATATCTTAACCCTAGTGCGGCTGTCAGCTATGATGCAATTACCGAATATGTCCTAGTACCCAATGAAACTTGGGTGCGTCAAGCTGTAATTGATGCAGTCAAAGTCAAGCCGCGACGCATACTAGACTTAGGCTGTGGTACAGGTTCTACAACTTTGATGTTAAAGCAGGCTTTTCCCCAAGCGGAAGTCATCGGTTTGGACTTATCACCCTATATGCTGGTAAGAGCCGCAGATAAAGCCAAAACTGCTGGTTTAGATATCATCTGGCGACATGGAAACGCTGAAAAGACTAGCTTTCCAGATGCTTCCTTTGATTTAGTCACAGCTAGTTTACTATTTCACGAAACACCGGTTGCAGTCTGCCAAAATATCCTGCAAGAATGCTGCCGGTTATTAGTAGCTGGTGGACAAGTGTTAATTCTCGATGGGAATCAGAAAATTTTACGTCAGTTAGATTGGCTCAATAATGTATTTGAAGAGCCTTACATTCGGGAATATGCTGGGGATAGCGTAGATGCGCGGATGGGTGCAGTGGGGTTGGAATCAGTGCAAACCGAAGAAGTTTGGTGGATACATCAAGTAAGTAGCGGTGTAAAACCTATTCCTGTAACGGATGCAACTACGCAAGCAAAAATGAGACAATATAGACCAGCAATAGATAATAATAATTTGGAGGGTCTAGAGTCTCCAGGTTTTGGCATAACGGCATGAGTTTAAAGGCAATTCTGTTTGATTTTAATGGCGTAATCATTAATGATGAGCGCATCCACCTACAACTAATAGATGAAATTCTCATTCAGGAAAATCTGCAACCCCAAAAAGTCCAAGAGCGACAAGCTTCATTAGGACGGAGCGATCGCGCTTGTTTTCAAGAATTACTCGCCAATCGTGGTAGAGTCGTAACTGAAGAATACTTAACTCAGCTACTCCACCGCAAAGCCCAAGCCTATGTGCTGCAACTAGAGCAACTGGAAAAACTGCCTATATATCCAGGCGTAGAAGATTTAATATATCAGATACGTTCCCAACATCTCAAATTAGCTATAGTCAGTGGTGCGCTGCATCAAGAAATACAACTGGTATTAGAGCGCGCCAAGCTAGCAGAATATTTTACAGTCATCGTCGCTGGGGATGACATCACCACCAGCAAACCCCAGCCAGATGGTTATTTATTAGCAGTTGCACGCCTCAATCAAGAATATCCTGATTTAAATTTGCAACCTCAAGAATGCTTGGCCATTGAAGATACCCCAGCAGGTATCCAAGCTGCGAAACACGCACAGATGCAAGTCTTAGGTGTAGCGAATACTTACCCATTTCATATGCTCCAGCGTTGCTGTAACTGGACAGTAGATTACTTGACTGAATTGGAACTTGAACGAGTACAACAAGTATTTTGTACCAAACAACACCAGCCCAGCATGAGTGAATGTTAAAATAGGGTAATGTAGTAACAGCACTGTTAGGGGAATTAGCTCAGTTGGTAGAGCGCTGCGATCGCACCGCAGAGGTCAGGGATTCGAGTTCCCTATTCTCCATTTGTTGTTGTCGAATAACTAATTATTTGTCGTCGTTAACAGATTAGTCTCGCTATTAACAAATTAGTGTCGCTGTTAACGAATTAGTGTCGTCGATTAGCTTTACTCAACTGTTAACACATTAATGTCGTTAAACTGTTGATTATGCTTAACTACTGACTTAGATGTTTGTTCGATCGCAGCGCTCCTTTCAACCCTCCCATAATTTAGTTATACCCCTTAAGAAGGGATAAAAATATCAAGTTGCCAGAATTTTATCTCGCTACCAAGAATTAACTCTATCCTTAGCAGGAATGCTTGTTGAACCAAAACTTAATTTTTGGGTACATCGCCCTACCAGTCTTTCAACCCACCCCTAGCCGGGATGGTCGTTGAAACTTTCCAGTCCGGCGAATATTTGTTCATCGCCCTACCAGTCTTTCAACCCACCCCTAGCCGGGATGGTCGTTGAAACTCATCGTCATCCGCGCTGCCCAAAAGAAAGTGATATCTTTCAACCCACCCCTAGCCGGGATGGTCGTTGAAACGAATAAAGTAAGCGAATTTCTGAGCTATCGCTATCTTTCAACCCACCCCTAGCCGGGATGGTCGTTGAAACTATAACGAAATCAGGCAGTATCTAGCCATCTCTGCGTGTACTTTCAACCCACCCCTAGCCGGGATGGTCGTTGAAACTGTTCCCGCCTAGACCCTTGTGATACAAGCTTTTCAGATGCCTAATTGACAAGTCTGTTAAAAAGCTGCTTCTGCTGACAATGAAAAAAGTAAATCGATTGACGCACCAATTTCTAGATTCAATACAGGACAAGGGTTTTCAGAATTTGGCAAGTCTCCAGGGTTTTTGACCCCGCTTCGATTCGCCAGAAAAATATTTGGGAGGATTCCCCCGACGAAGGGGGTGATTCAGTAGCCACCACTGTGGTAATCCACACCGTTATAAATAACGGCTACGGCTAAAAGCCTTACTTCTTATTGCTGGGAGCGCACCTATCCCATCTATAGATTGCTACAGATGGCAGCATCAGAAGCGGGCAGCTACCAGGGTCAGAAAGCATGACAATCTTCCAACTGCCAAACTAACCCAGATTTTTCACAGTACATTGGCTGCAAAGAGCATGAACTGCGGCACTGTTATGAAAATATTATATTTTCAAGGTTCGGATTAGTGAATTAAATTAAAGCGGCTTGACGTTGTTGGTAAGCAAAGACGGCTAAATCTCGCGCTTTTTCTTGTGGACTGCCTCTGATTGGCTGTGTACCAATTTCAGTAGAAATTCCGGCTTTTGCAGCTTGGGATTTAATACTTTCAATTAATCGACCGTAACTCCAGCGATGAACGCTCATGCGATATTCTTTGGCATATTTTTGTTGAGCTTCCTTGTAACCAGGACATTTCTTCTCTGCTCTGGATTGAATTTCGCTACTAATTTGCTCACGCATATCGCGGAGTTTGGGAATAATTATGCTGCTTGCTTGATAGGTTTTGGCGATCGCCACAATCCCATCAGCCAATAATCTATCCACATATTGTCCTAACTCTGATTCACCAAAGAAGTTAGGCGCATTCCGTTTCTGAGCTTTGTGGCGTTCATGAGATAGGCGTTGCTGTTGTTGTCGCTGGCGATTGAGAAGGTTATAGTTTTTGCCAAGTAGTTGTTTGACACTGCGATAAGCAAGGACTTCATTTTTAATAACATCGACTACAGCTACTGTGACTGGCTTTTCTAGACCGAAACTAACACCGACTAGTATTGAGGGCTGACCTTGATAATTAGGCTTGCTGGGACGAGGGAAAGGGTTATTAATCCTATCTAGCGTGGATTGCTGACGAGTGATAAAAGCTTGCTGTTTATCATTGAGTTCATCTTTCTGTGTCGCTTTTGTTAAAGTTTCGGTTATTTTTGTGCTTTTCTCATCAACTACCTGTTGAGTTCCTTCAATAGTCCACATCCGAGTATCTAAAGCACAGTAAAAACGCAGTTGATTGACTTTCCAGGGTTCACCTTTGTCTTCTCCTGGCGACCAAGCAAGCCTTCCTGAACGCAGAGTAAACAAACTACTTGAGTATTGGTTTTTACTATTGCGTTTAATTTCTTGATCTTCTAGGAAGCGTTTGAAGTAGTGCAAATGACGCTTATCGCAGTAAATCTCAAAGGTTAGTTTTCCCAAGCCATTGAACCGAACGAAGATACGACCTTTGTCATTTTGCAGCCATGTCATATCTTCGTTAGATTCGTAAGCCACAGGAAAGGGGACATCAGCAGATTTTCTTAATAGTGCTGCTTGCCAAGCTTTTGCCTCATTTTCATTTTGAGGTACATTGGCTGTAGAAATTTCTAAAGTCTTTAACCACTCTTCCCCTGTTAAATCTCTACCTTTAGGTATGCGACTTTGAAGTTGGTTTTTTAATCGCTCAATTTCTATTTCCTTTTTGCGTCTATTTTTAGTAAATTCTTCTGGATCTTCGTCGCGTTCGCTGATTTGACAATTATTTTTCAGCAGATATGCGATCGCAAAACGAGTAAGAGTCTCTTGTGTTTGTTCGTAAGTGTTTAAAAGAATTTGAAAAAGTGAAGATTTTTGTAACTTTGCAGCTTTTTTAGTTCTTTTGCTCTTTCTCTGTTTTTTATTCTGGTCTGACTGGGGGGTAAATTGGGTAAGGATTTCGTTGGCTTTAGTACGAATTACGTTTAAGCTACATTGACTTTCTTGTTCGAGTTGTAGATCACTTTTGAGGATTGTGAGCCAACGTTCTTTCCCTTCTATTTGCCGCTTTCTGCGTTTTTGTAAGGCGAACCAGGATTTATATACATAATCTACTAGAGCGATCGCTGAGGTGTAAAAGCGTCCAGGTTGACCAGCAAAACGCTCTTGAGTTTTGAGGGAGTTAACAAGAGTTTTGAGTAATTCAGTAGGTATTTTGCCTTTTTCTAGCCAAGTTTCAAAGTCTGGGTGTTGTCCTACCTGTGCCAACAGTTCATTTATAAGTGGTGTGTTTTTGTCAGTCATCAGTTCCCACAGTTGGCGGAGGGTTTCTTCTTCTGCAACCAGGCGGCATTGAATTGTAATAATGCTCATGGTGTCCTCCGCTTTGTAGATTCGATCAAACTGACGAGGTTTTTGTTGTTTTTACCTTTGCATTATACCGCAATAGCGCAATGACGCAATAGCGCAAATGTTTTTTTACTCAGAGGCTGTGTAAAAATGAAAGCCGCAAACTTTGACTTCAGATTAGGATGGCAGAAGAAACTAGAGAAGTTCGGGGGAGACTCCCTAAAGACTTAAAAATCGCGTTTGAAATCGCCTGTGCGCGTCTGGAAGTAACGCAGACTGCGGCTTTAGAGGAGGCAATTAGAGATTGGTTAAAAAAGAAAGAATCCTCAGACAAACAAGGTTAGGAGAAATGAGAAATATGTTGGCCACAAACTCCACTAGAGAGGGTGTAAAGTAGGTTATTCTGAGCCTGATGACTCAATAGTTAGTGATAATTTCGGGATGCAACTTGTACTCTCTGCCATTCCCGTTATGACAATCTCGAACAAAATCCTCTGAGGATTCAAAACTTAAACTCTTGCCCATAGCCTTGCCAATTAGCGTCAGCAAATTGTTTGCTCGCATCTGGAAAAAGGCTTCAAAGTCATCTCTTCGCAAAGTTTTTGGAGATATAGCGTGCGATCGCAGTATTTCATCAAGTCTTTTGGCTGATGTCCCAGAAAGTTCAAACTCCTCTAAATAAAGGGAAGGTGCTTTACTCCCAATCTTCTTGTTTGTTTTGGCACTTAAAGGTGTACGGTTAATCAAGCAGTTATACTTTTTGGGGTCAATGCCTTTTTTGCGACACCATGCCACAGGGAAGATGTGGTGCGAATCTATCTGTTCTTCAAAATAAATCACATCATTGATTTCTTCTCCAGTACACCAATCAATTGCCCCCTCACGTCTTAGTAAAGCAGCTAATCCTTGATAGACTGCACCGTAACGTTTTCTAACGCTAATCAACCTATCAAAAGAAAAATCTGCTTGCACAATGGTAAGCGGCAGTGAGCCACCTGCTAACCAATCTGGTACTTCTATCACGTCTCGCCCGGCTCGTGCCTCATACCAACGTGTATATACTTCACCAAACATCCCACACCATAACCAGCGTTCCAGCATAGAACGTGCTTGCAAAGAACGGGAACGCTCTCCGAGAATGGTAAAAATGGTACTCAGAATCACTAATTGAATGGGGTAAGCTAAATCGTCTGCATCAAAGATTTTTTGACTATGAAGGAAACGTGCAGATTCTTCAAAACCCCTGGAAATTGGATCAGCCCATTTTTGATATTCTTCTTTGGTGAGTTTGAGAACTTCAGCGCGATCGCAATTAACACTTGGTAATTTATCGATATTCCAACCTTGTTTTATGGCTTCTATCCTCTTGGCATAACCAGCCATCAGCGTAACTGCTTGTACAAAATCAGTGCTGCGGAGTTTACGCAATACTTTTAAGGGTTGGAAGCGATTTTCGCGCTGTTTCCAATCATCTCTCAAACTGAAGTCAGCAGTGCAATAGCTGGAACTCATTAAATCGAAGTAATTGAGGTCACATCCAGCAGTGTTTGTATCTTCAAATACTTGGCAAACAGCTTCTTTTGGTAAAGAGTCACGCAGTTGGATAACGGGTATTTGATAATGCTCAAATTTTTTGAGAACTTCCAGTTCTAAGGTGTCGATTAGCTCTAGTTTTTGAGGATCGTATTGCCAATACTTAGAAAATTTACTCCGCCATTCAGAAAAACAGAAAACTTTGGATAAAGGAAACAATAGTGCCTGATATTCTTTTTCTGGTGCGGAACAGTCAATCAAGCCACCCGTGAAGGTTCGTGCAATTTTGGATTCAGGTAAGGCAACGATCGCATTACGGCGATCGCATTCTGGGTTGAGGCATTTTTTAATATCCAGGTAGTACCACTTTTTAATCATTTTTTGGCTTTTCTGGTCTTTGATGATTACAGGTTGCTCAGATAGGAACACCATAAACATGGTTGTCAGACGTTGCTGTCCATCAAGGATTAATAAGTTTGGCGTATAATTTTCTGGTTTTAATACTCCATCAACTAAACGGGGTTTGAATTGTCGGCTTTGAATGCTTTGTTGCAGCATCATGACTGCACCAATGGGATAAGCAAGAGATACGCTGGCAATTAAACGACGCACATGGGTATCATCCCAAACCCAATCTCTTTGAAAATCTGGAAGTTGGATGCGTCCAGTTTTAATATCTTTCAGGACATCAAGAAGAAAATACTTAGTGATGTCAAAGGTAGAAATTGAGTTCATTTGGTGTTCTGCCATTGTTGTCATCAATAGGGATGCGACTGTTCGCCATAGTTAGTACCTATGTACCTCAGCCTAAGATTCCCCTTGTTGTTAATACAAGGGGTTTTTGGGGCAATTGGTCGTGAGTAGCGATCGCTTTTGCTTATTCTTGAGGAAAGTCTGGAGGTAAAGTCACAATTCCTTTGGCAACAAGCTGTTTAAATTGGTTAATTAGGTCTGCTTGCCGTAATATGCGGGTAACGTATTTAGGTCGTCGGCGAAAGTCAGTCCCCCAGTCCTTAACGGTTTTTGGGCTAGTACCTGTAACTTGGGCGATCGCATTGATGCAGGCTTTGCGATAATTGCGCCCTGGTTCTTGACTAACCCAACGGCGACAATACTCCATCGGTTCGAGGGGCAACTGACGGAGCATATCAATTCGATGATTATTCTGATGGGAGTCGCTCCCAGTCTGCATCTTCTGTTTTGCTGAATCAGATTAAGGAAGCAGAGGATTAGTGAGAATAACTGGTTAGCTCAGATATCTTCTGCTTGCTCAACTCAAGTTAAAAAATATCGCCTCACATTACAAGTATTTTAGTCACAAATCACGACTAAATTATTTTTGAGGATAATCAGGAGGTAAGACTATTTTTCTAATTTGGTTAAGCATATCTGCCATGCGTAATATATGCACTACATAGTTAGGTCGCCTCTCAAAATTTTGACCCCAATTCCCTATAGTCCTTTCACTTAAGCCTGTTGCTTCAGCTAGAGCTACAATACAGGCTTTTCTGTATCCCCGCTCGTCAGGGGACATTTCAACCCATCGTTGACAATATTCCAAAGGCTCCAAAGGCAAGTCACTGAGCGCATCGATCCTATATTCATTGGTCTGGGGGTTATTGTCTATTAGCCTTTTTGTTTTCAAAGACACTTAAACTCACGAATCGTGACTATTTTAAAAAAATTATGAGTCACGATGTGTGTAGAAAATCAGGCGATCACTATTGATAAAACTGCTTGTTGTATGATTTGTTCTCTAGGGCAGTCTTTGAGATTTACTCCTGTACAAATTGTTACTTTAGTTAAATCTTTTATTTCTTTAACAAAAGATAATAACTCTCATGCAGATGAAGCATAAGCAGAGGAGAAATGTCTATTTGCACTCATCCAGGCTGGGATCGATCGCACACATCTGTTGACGCAGTTTTTCAGTACGAGCGCGAGATTCTTCCATAACCTTGTTAATCCTTTCACGTTCAGCATGAGCGGAAACTGTTTTAACAATCTCGCCAAGCATAGTAGCAAGTATCCCCAAAACAATTAATGCCGCCGCGACACCAGACGCTACATCCAACCAGAGACGCTTTCTTGCAGCAGCAACATCTTTTCTCAATTCAGTAACTTCTTGGCGCAAAGCGACTAATTCTTCAACTGCTGGATTGCTTTGCTTGGCGGGAACCGATTCCACAGGCTTTTTCTGAGTATTAGTCATTCTAAATACATCCTAAAATCATATCTATACTTAGGAAGCCCAGATTCTTGCCAAAATTAACGCTAATTGAAAAGTTGTCTACAAATAAAATCCAAATAAGGATTATTCCACAATGTTTTTGCCGTTTCACTCAAGAGTAAAATGCAATCAGTAATTATCGCTCAAGAGTATTGACATTTTGGTGAATAGGTGGACAAAAGTAACTTTATTTGCTTGTGCGTAGAGGTAACTAGCTGCTAAGTTATAAAAGTAACTGGTAACTTGTCTAGCTATGAGCAATGAAGCTAATACCTGCCGTAAGTATGTTGAACCAAAATTAAGAGATGCGGGGTGGGAGCAAGAACCACACGATTATACTGAGCAGTATTACTTCACTGATGGCAAGATTCGCCCCAAAAACAAGCGTCAACCTCGCGGTAAACGGAAATTTGCAGATTATTTGCTACTGTATAACGGCGAGTTTCCCTTGGCAGTAGTAGAGGCAAAAAGGAAATATGAAACTCCTGATGAGGGACTGGAACAGGCGATCGCCTATGCCCAAATTCTCAACGTGAAGTTTGCTTACTCTACTAATGGTGAAGGGATTGTGGAGTATGACTTCATCACGGGTAAGCAGTCTGATGTTATGGATTTCTTTCCCAGTCCTGATGAACTTTGGCAACGGTTAACAGGGGTAGGTAAGGAACAAATTAGAGAGGACATAGCTGAAAAACTGCTAACTCCCTTTTACCCAACGGCAGATAAACCACTGCGTTATTATCAACGAAACGCCATTAATGCAGCACTAGCGGCGATTTTCAAAGGTCAAAATCGTCTACTGCTGACATTGGCGACGGGAACAGGTAAAACTACTGTTGCTTTCCAAATCGCTTGGAAACTGTCAAGTTTGGAGTGGAATGCTTTTGGAGAATCTCGTTCCCCTAGAATTTTGTTTTTGGCAGATCGCAACGTGCTGGTAGATGACCCCATGAATAAGGATTTTTCTGCCTTTAATCAGGAGAAAATTTACAAAATTCAGGGGGAAGCGAAAAAAGGACGTGACCTTTACTTTGCTATTTATCAAGCTATTGGGGACAGAGAAGATAGCTTTGGACTTTACAGGGAATACAGTCCTGATTATTTTGACTTGATTATTATTGATGAGTGCCACCGGGGTAGTGCTAGGGATGAGAGTAACTGGCGACAAATTCTAGAACATTTTGAACCTGCATATCAGTTGGGACTGACAGCGACACCGCTACGGGATGATAACGTTGATACCTATCGCTACTTTGGCAATCCCCTTTACACCTATTCTCTCAAACAAGGGATTGATGATGGTTTCTTAGCTCCCTATCGAGTTTATCGGGTTCTTACCCGTTCTGATCGGGAAGGATGGCGACCTAGTGCTGGACAAATTGACCGTTATGGCAGAACAATTCCTAATGAAGTTTATCTGACACCGGACTTTGAGCGGAAATTGGTGAGAGAAGCGCGGACAAAGGCGATCGCCCAACATATTACTGATTTTCTCAAAAGCAGCGATCGCTATGCCAAAACCATTGTCTTTTGTGTAGACGAGCCGCACGTTAAGGCAATGATCAAGGAATTACGCAACCTCAACAGCGATATCACTAGAATAAATCCTGACTACATTACTCGCATTACCTCTGATGCTGGTGATGTTGGTAAGGGACATCTCTACAACTTTAAAGATGTCTTAAATGAAACTCACGTTATTGCTGTAACTGCTAGGTTACTAACAACAGGGGTAGATGTTCCCACCTGTAAAAATGTTGTGCTTGCTCGTGTAATTCGTTCAATGACAGACTTTAAGCAGATTATTGGACGGGGAACTCGTGTGCGAGAAGAACGGGGTAAGCTGTCTTTTAATATACTCGACTATACCAATAGCACAGTATTGTTTGAGGATAGAGATTTTGACGGAGAACCCGCCCTTATTAATGAATCAGAGATGGATGATCAGGGGGAAATTCTCTCTGAACATGAGGAGGAACTGGAATCAACAGAGTTAGAAGACGAAGCAGAAGATTCGGAAGATAATGACGACAAGTCTGGGTTTTGGGGACTCCCAGACGACTATGACGCACCACCTCGCAAATATTACGCTGACGGGGGAAGCGAAGAAATTGTTGAAGAAAGAATTTATGATTTAAACCCAGATCATCAACTGCGCTTGTCTCGATTAATCGACTACACCAGAGAACAAATACGCATCCTGTATCGTTCCACTCTAGAAATACAGCAACGCTGGGCAGATCCAGAACAGCGTTCCGAAATTATTGAGTTATTGGCAGATCGGGGAATTGATTTTGATGAGTTAAAACAAGTTACTAATCTTTCCGAAGCAGACCCTTTTGATTTATTATGTCATATTGCCTTTGATGCTCCGGTGCTGACTTGCAAGCAACGGGCTGAAAGGTTGCGTCGTCGTAAGCCGGACTTTTTTCAGCAGTACGGAGAAGATACAAGGGCTATTTTAGAGATTATTTTGGACAAGTATGCACAAAAAGGGGTAGATGAGTTTAATATTCCGACGACTTTTAAGGCTAACCGCGAATTTCAGAAATATGGAAATGTAGCTGAAATTGCTCAAAGGTTTGGTGGAGTTAAAGAACTTAGGGAAGCAGTGTATGATCTGCAAATTTTACTTTATACTGCATAAATATTAAATGTTTTTAGACACGAAATATCGCTAAGTTTTTATTTGGCTATTTAATATAAAGCAAGGAAGATAATTATTATGCTTAGTTTAGAAGGTGCGTTAGTTATACTTGCTACTAAAGTTTTTACTGATTTTCTATTAAAAAAAGTTTACACTAATATCATTAGATTACTTTATTTAACTTTCTCAATCATTGTATTTTCTTTGGGACTATGGGGAAGTTATAGGTTTATTAAATTAAATTCTTGGGAAGCAGTTCCTCCACAAATTGCTGCTTCTATCATTGGAGGATTATTCGCAATAATCACATTACTATGGGGTAATTTTTTAAGCAATCAGAAAAAAAGGGAAGACACTGAGTATTTACGAAAATCAGAGTTTTATGAGGAAGTAATTAATAAACTATACTATATTACAGTATTTCCCGAAAAGATAACAAGTCGTGAAGGGTTGTATGAATTAATGGATGGTTTAGTTGGAAAAATCTACACACAAGGTTCGGACAAGCTTATTAATATGTTTGGTGAAATTGTAGAGACTGTTCAAAGCAATTCCCCAGAGAAATCATTACATATACAAGCTAGTATCAAAAATATTATTGATGAAATAAGGAAGGAGCTAGGTAATTACAGCAAACCAACTAACTTTGATAAAATATTTTACTCGAAACTTTATCTAGAAGATATAAAGAAAAAACTACCAGAGTAAGTAATGCCAGCGAAGAAAAAAACAGATAATAAGCCTATTACCACTGCCCAAAAACTGGGAAGCGTGATTAAGTCAGCGCGTGACATCATGCGGACGGATAAGGGATTGAATGGAGAATTAGACCGTCTCCCCCAGTTGACTTGGATCATGTTTTTGAAACTTTTGGATGATTCCGAGAAACTGCATGAGGTGGAAGCAGAATTAGAAGGAATATCCTATAAACCAACGATTCAACCGCCTTATCGCTGGCGAGATTGGGCTGCTAATGAAAATTTTACGGGCGATCGCCTGAAGAGTTTCATCAACAATGATGAGGCAATTTTACCAGATGGCACTAAAGGTGCAGGGTTACTCGCCTATTTGCGGAATCTCAAAAGCAAAACCGGACGCGATCGCGCTGATGTCATCGCCAAGGTATTCAAAGATGTCAACAACCGCATGACTAGCGGGACTTTGCTGTGGGATGTGCTGAGTAAGGTAAACGAAATTCACTTTGATAAATCAGAAGAGGTGAACCTCCTCAGCACTCTCTATGAGTCGATGCTGAAAGAAATGCGGGACGCTGCGGGAGATTCGGGAGAATTTTACACTCCCCGTCCAGTTGTGCGGTTTATAGTGCAGGTGATAGAACCGCAACTAGGAGAAACCATTTTTGACCCTGCTTGCGGAACTGGTGGTTTTTTGGTTGAGGCGTATGAATACCTGAAAAAACAGTGTAGCGCACAGGATTGGCAGATACTTCAGAAAAGCATTATTGGTGCTGAGGCGAAATCCTTGCCTTTAATGTTAGCGCACATGAGTTTGCTGTTACATGGGTTTGAATATCCCGATATTGATGATGGTAATAGTCTGCGGTTTACTATTGCCGAAATGGGTGAAAAAGACTGGGTGGACATCATTCTCACTAACCCGCCGTTTGGGGGTGAGGAAGAAGACAGAATTAAAAATAACTTTCCCCCAGATAGACAAACCAAAGAAACGGCGTTGTTATTCCTTCAGTTGATAATGCGTCGTCTCAGACAAAGACCCAAACCAGGACGCGCAGCAGTAGTTTTTCCCAATGGGGTGCTTTTTGGGGATAATATTTGCGCCAAAATCAAGGAAGATTTGCTCAATAATTTTAATCTGCATACCATTGTCCGTTTACCGAATGGGGTGTTTGCGCCTTATACTGGTATTCCCACCAATTTGTTATTTTTCGACCGTTCTGGACAAACGGATGAGATTTGGTACTATGAAATTCCATTACCAGAAGGACGAAAAACTTTCACTAAAACTAAGCCGATACAGGATGAAGATTTTGCTGAATGTGTGGCATGGTGGAAGAATCGAGAGGAGAATAAACAGGCTTGGAAGTATAACTTTAGGGAAGCTTATAATCAGGCGATAAAAAAAGCTACACCTCATTGGGATGCGGCGAGAAAAGCAGAGGAAGCTGCTAATCAGTTTGCCAAGTCTGTTAAGGAATTAACTGAGACAATCCAAGGTTTACAAAATTCAATTTTGGATTTTTCGCCACCGAAAGAAGTTGCACAGATTAAAAGTCAGATTCAGTTACTTAAGAATGAGGTAAAACAGGCTCAAACTGAGGAACAAATTCAGCGCGAGATTGCAAAAGATGAGAAGGCTAAAGGAGATGCTATTTACTGGGCAATTTATAATCTTGAGCGCAAAAACCCGAATGGTCAGCAGGATTTTGAGCATTTACCGCCTGAGCAGTTAGTGGCAGATATTTTAGCAAAGGATATGCGGGTGGCTGAGATTATGGCAGAGATTCGGCAATTGTTGGCGGTTAGAGAATGACGAGTAAAGATTTTTTATTAGTTCCATTAGGTGAGATTGTTTTACCCGTGGAACGCCCAGAAACCCCTATTGTTGGAAAAAGATATCGTCAAATTGGTGTAAAGTTATGGGGCGAGGGAGCCTATGAACGAGAATCAATAGATGGTAGCCAAACTCAATACAAAACATTATCGTGTGTTGAAGCTGATGACATAATTTTGAACAAGATTTGGGCTAGGAATGGTAGCGTTTCAGTTGTTCCTACAAGTCTGGCTGGTTGTTATGTCTCAGGTGAGTTTCCTACGTTCGCTCCCATTAGGGAAAAACTAGAACCTCGCTGGTTTTACTGGCTAACTAAAACAAAATATTTTTGGGAGCAATGCGACGAAAAATCACGCGGTACTAGCGGTAAAAATCGTATTAAACCTGCTAAATTTTTAGAAGTTCTAATTCCCCTACCATCATTAGAGGAACAACGGCGGATTGTGGCACGGATTGAGAAACTGGTGGGGAAGATTGAGGACGTGCGATCGCTTCGTCAAAACGCAATTGAAGAAACAGAAATACTTTATAGGTCTTATCTTTCATCACTAATGAGGCCAAATACAGATAAATGGCAGCAAGAAACAATAAGTAAGTCGGCGTGAAAAAACCAAACTATGTAAAGATAAGTAAATACG
>JBODRP010000004.1:0-61455 GCA_050633005.1 Trichormus sp.
TGCGTACTACAGGCATTCTCTTGATTTTTCTAGTTATTTTGTCCAATATTCCTTACATCCTACTGATTCAAACCTTTGAGTATGATGATATTCTCCGTGAACCAGTCGATTATGTCTTGACTCAGTTTCAGGCAGGGGGAGCAAGACTGATTCTCACCTGGTTTACCTTTGGGTTGGCGGCTGTGCTGTTTATCCCTGGGAGTATTCTGCTACACACCATCCTGGAACGTGAAGACGCGCCTTATCTTTCCACTGCAACATTTTTGGGTGCTATTTCCGGTGTTCTTCAGGCTGTGGGGCTAATGCGGTGGGTGTTTGTCGTTCCTATATTGGCCAAACTTTACACAGATACAACAGCCAGTACAGCCACACGGGAGGCGGTAAGCGTTGTCTATCAGGCAGTACATCAGTATGGGGGCGTAGTGATGGGTGAGCATCTCGGACAAACTGCACTCATTGGCTGGACTCTGGGAATGGGAATGGCAATGCGATCTTCACCACTATTCAAATCTTGGGTAGCTTGGTGGGGTTTGTTCACCACACCATTATTATTGTTGGGGCAAAGCGAACTCCTAGCAACGGTACTTCCAACATTGCCTGTAGTAGAAGCTACTCCTGTAGGATTCATTTTGTGGGAAATCTGGTTGTTAATAGTTGGCATCTCACTACTGCGAGTACCTCAAAAACGAATTGTTAGAGAATTGTCGAAGGTTGAGGGTTGACACTAATAGTCACTGTCAGCTACACAAATACCCTTGCATTTAATGCCGTTTGTAGCGGTGCGCCGACAATGAGGACAGAGAATTTTTTCTGCTTCTGGTGTGATATTGGTACTAGTGTCTGCTTGTGGTTTGTCTTTGTCGGTTTGCAAGTTCACCATTATCAAAATCAAGAACGTTGTTGTAATTTATCTTTACATGATCTCATGACAACTGGGGTGTCAACATCTCATTAGATAAGCGATCGCTCTCCGTTGATAATGACTCAAAGAGCGATCGCTAGACTTAAATTCCCGGATGTCCCTCGGTACGTATTTAAGTTGAGATTATGCTAACTGTTCTTCAATTAGATACGATTGATGCTAGATAATGGGAAAGCTTTGTCATTCACCACCCAATCTAGCCCCGAAGAACAGATTAATAACTATGCGAACTCACTATTGCGGCGAACTCCGAAAAGAGCATATTGGAGCAACTGTTACCTTGTATGGATGGGTAGACCGTCGCCGCGATCATGGGGGCGTGATATTCTTGGATTTACGCGATCGCTCTGGTACAGTGCAGATTGTCAGCGATCCGCAACGCACCCCAGATTCCTACGAACAGGCTAACTCTCTACGTAATGAGTACGTTGTCGAAATCACAGGCAGAGTTACACAACGTCCCGAAGAATCTCTGAATACCCGCATCCCTACCGGGGAAGTGGAAATTTACGCCGATAAAATTACTCTGCTCAATGGTGTGCGGAAACAGTTACCCTTTCAAGTTTCCAGTGCCGATATTGAAAACGTGCGCGAAGATTTGCGGTTAAAATATCGTTACTTGGATTTACGACGCGATCGCATGGCGCGGAATATGCAGCTACGTCATCAAGTCGTGAAAGCGATGCGCCGCTACTTGGAAGACATAGAGGGTTTTATGGAAGTAGAAACCCCTATCCTCACCCGTTCTACCCCAGAAGGTGCAAGGGACTATATTCTACCTAGTCGCGTTAATGAGGGTGAATGGTTCGCCTTACCCCAATCACCACAATTATTTAAACAAATATTGATGGTATCGGGAATGGATAGATACTATCAAATTGCTCGTTGCTTCCGTGATGAAGATTTACGCGCCGACAGACAGCCAGAATTTACCCAATTGGACATGGAAATGAGTTTCATGTCTCAGGAAGAAATTATCCAACTCAACGAAAAGTTAGTTAGTTATATCTTCAAAATCGTTAAAGGGATTGAATTACATACACCCTTCCCCCGTCTCACTTACGCTGAAGCAATGGAGCGTTACGGTAGCGATAAACCAGATACCCGCTACGGTTTGGAATTAGTCAACGTTTCTGATGTACTGAAAGACTCCGGCTTTAAAGTCTTTCGGGATGCTGTAGCTCATGGCGGCATCGTGAAAATTCTCCCCATCCCCAACGGTAACGAGCAAATTTCTAATGTCCGCATCAAACCCGGTGGCGATTTATTCAAAGAAGCCAGCGAAGCCGGTGCTAAAGGTTTAGCTTATATCCGTGTGCGAGAAAACGGCGAAATTGACACCATCGGCGCAATCAAAGACAACCTTTCAGAAGAACAAAAACAGGAAATCTTAAAGCGTACAGGCGCGCAACCAGGACATTTACTATTGTTTGGTGCAGGCGATGCTTTTACTGTCAATAAGACTTTAGATAGATTACGTCAAGTTGTCGCCAAAGAATTTAACTTAATCGATCCTGAAAAAATTAATCTCCTCTGGATTGTCGATTTCCCCATGTTTGAGTGGAATGCCGACGAAAAACGCCTAGAAGCATTACACCACCCATTTACAGCCCCCCATCCCGACGATTTACACGACTTAAAAACCGCCCGCGCTCAAGCCTATGATTTAGTATTCAACGGCTTTGAAGTTGGCGGCGGTAGTCTGCGGATTTATCAACGGAATATTCAAGAACAGGTGTTTGAAGCCATTGGTTTATCACCTGAAGAAGCACAAAATAAATTTGGCTTTCTCTTGGAAGCATTTGAGTATGGTACACCCCCGCATGGTGGCATCGCCTACGGTTTAGATCGCTTGGTGATGTTACTAGCTGGTGAAGAGTCCATCCGGGATGTCATCGCTTTTCCGAAGACACAACAAGCCCGTTGTTTGTTAACAGATGCACCTTCTGGTGTAGATGTCAAGCAATTGAAGGAACTGCACGTTGCTTCTACCTACAAACCAAAGGCTTAAATCAGTTATCAGTGATCAGTTAACTTGTGACTGATCACTGTTTACTATGCAAAAGCGCGATCGCCTCTACTCTACCGTCCAATCTACAATTTTTAAACCAGGGACTTGCTCAAAATCTCGCTGATTGCGAGTTACTATAGTTCCTTTTATAGCAAGTGCGATCGCTGCAATCCTTAAATCTCTCGTTCCAATCTGAACCTTTTGGCGAATTAAATCATTATAAATCGCCGTGGCTTCTGGACTAAAATCAAGAATATTTATAGTTTTGAGGTCGTCTAATAAATCTTGCAACCGCCGATAGGCTAAAACAAGCTCATTACCTAAACTAGCTCGCCTAATAATATTGAGTCTTCCCCTAATTTGTTCTTCGGCTGAAATAATTGTGATCGCAATTTCCGAGGCTCTAATTTCACTGATACGCTTGTAGATAATCGGATTTCCTCGCTGCAAAAGCGACAAATGATCAGTATCAAGAATCCACAAACTCACTTAGTTTCCCCTTGAGCATCTGATTCTTGTCTCTCAGCATCTATGTACGCTAACATTTCATCAAATTGTGGATCATCTTGATATTTCCCAGCTAATTTTAGCCAGGGATTCTCTTCATCCCCTAATTCTTGTTGGAGTACCTCGAATAAAATTTTTTTTCCATCTAGAGGTAATTGCTTGACTAAGGCAATTACTTGCTCAACTGTCAAGTCTAGTAATATAGGCATATTAATGAATGCAGCGAACTCATTTCTGTCTTAATTATATCCGTCCTTTACTGCATTCTATCTATGGTGCGGTATTGGATGGCTTCGGCTAGATGATTGGCTTTGAGTTCTTCATCACCTGCTAAATCTGCGATGGTGCGGGCAACTTTGAGAATGCGATCGCTAGCTCTGGCTGATAAACCTAATTTTTTAATTGCAGCTTCTAATAAATTGCGGCTAGCATCATCTAATTTGCACCATTTTTGCAGGTGTCGGCTTTGCATTTGGGCATTGCAACGCAGATTTGGTTCATGTTGGAAACGAGCCGTAGCGCGATCGCGTGCTTGTTGTACCCGATGCAGTACACATATGGAAGCTTCTCCTGTGGGTTGTTGGGTAATTTCTTCAGGTTTCAAGCGATTCACCGCCACTTGTAAATCAATCCTATCCATCAAGGGGCCAGAAAGTTTTGCCCAATAATGTTCTCTTTGTCTGGGTGAGCAGGTGCATTGCTGAATAGTATCGCCGTAGTAACCACAAGGACAGGGATTGGTACTAGCCACTAAAGTAAATTGTGCGGGAAATGTGACTGATTGTTTGGTGCGGGATATCGTCACATAACCATCTTCTAACGGCTGACGCAGAAATTCTAAAACATCCCGTTTAAATTCTGTTAATTCATCAAGAAATAAAATACCCCGATGAGATAAGGAAATTTCCCCAGGGCGAGGAAAACCGCCACCACCAACTAAAGATGGCCCTGATGCTGAATGATGAGGACTACGAAAAGGGCGATCGCGCACTAATGAGCCACGATTCTTTAATAAACCAGCCACAGAGTGAATCCGAGTCACTTCTAAAGCTTCCGCAAAGCTCAATGGTGGTAAAATACCTGGTAAGCGTCTTGCTAACATCGTTTTACCACTCCCAGGCGGCCCCACAAATATCAAATTATGCCCCCCAGCCGCCGCAATTTCTAAAGCGCGACGAGCATGAGCTTGTCCTTTGACATCCTTTAAATCTGCAACAGCATTAACTATCTCTGGTAACTTTTTGGTTTCATCTAACTTTACAGGTTTGTACTTCCCTGGATGATTCAATAAATCAACCACCTCACAGATATTCTTACAGCCATATACCTCTAAACCCTCTACCACTGATGCTTCTTGAGCATTATCAGCAGGTACAACTAAACCTGTAATTCCCATTTTTTGAGCAGTAGCCGCAATAGGTAAAACACCAGCCACCGGACGCAGGCTACCATCTAATGACACTTCACCCAAAAAAATATAATCTCCCAACAAATCCGCCTTAACTTGCTCAGAAGCTGCCAAAATCCCCACACTGATAGGCAAATCAAAACAAGGGCCTTCCTTGCGTAAATCAGCAGGCGTTAAGTTAATCACAATTTTTCGCATCGGAAACCCAAATCCAGCATTTTTTAAAGTCGCTTTGACTCTCTCCTTCGACTCCTGAACTGCTGAATCTGGTAGCCCCAAAACCACAATTCCTGGTAAACCCCCTGAAACATCGACCTCTACGCCCACTTTAACGGCATCGATGCCGACAATTGACGCACTCCAAACTCTAGCAAGCATTGGTTAAATATTTCTTCTATAAACAGTAAACCTTTAGAATCTCTAGCAGATGAATAATTAGAAACGCATGAGTGAAACCACAGAGACAATTTTCAGTAAAATCATCCGTCGAGAAATCCCCGCTAACATCGTTTATGAAGATGATTTAGCCCTGGCCTTTAAGGATGTTAATCCCCAAGCACCAGTACACATTCTCCTGATTCCTAAAAAACCGATACCCAAATTAGCTGATGCCACACCCGAAGATCAGGCTGTTTTAGGGCATCTTTTATTAACTGCCAAGCTTGTGGCACAAGAAGCAGGATTAACAGACGGCTATCGTGTCGTCATCAACACGGGTAATGATGGCGGCCAAACCGTTTATCATCTACATCTGCACATCCTTGGAGGAAGGCAGATGGCATGGCCTCCAGGTTGATTTAGCCACTTCCAGATCAAAAAATATCCAAATTGTAGGGTGCGTCAGTGCGATAGAACCTAACTAGACTCAGAAATTATTCATGCTGACGCACCCTACCCAACCATCAATCTCTGAATAATTTATTTTTTAGTCTTCCCTTCACGGGACGGAATTAATAAGTAAATAAAATGTATCTTATAAGTAAATTTAAATTAAAATCCCTTTACAAAACTCAATCGTGCCTTTAAGGTTGTAAGCAGGTAAGGAAAAATACTTACCAAAATTCATAAAAACCAAAGCAATCATAAAAAAATGACCACAACCTTACAACAGCGCCAAAGCGCAAACGTATGGGAGCGGTTCTGTGAGTGGATCACCAGCACCGAAAACCGGATTTATGTCGGTTGGTTCGGCGTATTAATGATCCCCACCTTACTAGCCGCAACCACCTGCTTCATCATCGCCTTCATCGCTGCACCTCCAGTAGACATCGATGGTATCCGCGAACCAGTAGCAGGTTCACTAATCTACGGAAACAACATCATCTCTGGTGCAGTTGTTCCTTCTTCTAACGCTATCGGTTTACACTTCTACCCCATCTGGGAAGCAGCTTCCTTAGATGAGTGGTTGTACAACGGTGGCCCTTACCAATTGGTAATTTTCCACTTCTTGATCGGATGCGCTTGCTACCTAGGTCGTCAGTGGGAATTATCCTACCGCTTAGGAATGCGTCCTTGGATCTGCGTAGCATACTCTGCACCTTTGGCATCTGCAACCGCAGTATTCTTGATCTACCCCATCGGACAAGGTTCATTCTCTGACGGTATGCCCTTGGGTATCTCCGGTACATTCAACTTCATGATCGTGTTCCAAGCAGAACACAACATCCTGATGCACCCCTTCCATATGTTAGGTGTGGCTGGTGTATTCGGTGGTTCTTTGTTCTCCGCAATGCACGGTTCATTGGTAACTTCCTCCTTGGTGCGTGAAACCACCGAAACCGAATCACAAAACTACGGTTACAAATTCGGTCAAGAAGAAGAAACCTACAACATTGTTGCAGCACACGGTTACTTCGGCCGTTTGATTTTCCAATACGCGTCCTTCAACAACAGCCGCTCCTTGCACTTCTTCTTAGCTGCATGGCCTGTAGTTGGTATTTGGTTCACCGCATTGGGCATCAGCACAATGGCGTTCAACCTCAACGGTTTCAACTTCAACCAATCCATCATTGACTCCCAAGGTCGCGTTATTGCTACCTGGGCTGATGTGATCAACCGCGCTAACTTGGGTATGGAAGTAATGCACGAGCGTAACGCTCACAACTTCCCCTTAGACTTAGCTGCTGGTGAAGTTGCTCCTGTTGCTATCAGCGCACCTGCTATCAACGGTTAATCTTCTAGCTTCTAGCTAACTAAAAAGCGTTCCTCTTGGCGAGGGACGCTTTTTTAATACGGTTTAATAGTATAAAATATAGCGAAAAATATTTAATATATAGTATGTTTACTGTTGTTTAATATAGAATACTCAAATAATATTTAGCACATCATTTTTGATTATTTGAAATATTGTGAAGTCTATTCTACATTCCTACTTAGATCAAGAAATCTGGATACTGATACGAGATAAATGGTATTTTGCAAAAATCATTCGGGTTTGGGATGATTTACTGTGGTTTCAACACAGGACTCACAACAAAGAAAATGAGGAAGATACTTTGTGGGAAATGGTTGTAAAAATCAGTGAAGTAACTGCGATTGATAGAATTATATCTGTTGTAAGTAGAAAACCTGATGTTTTTATTTCACAACTAATAGAAACTGAGCAACCCAAAAATAATCATCACAAAGAGAATGAAAACTAATTAATTTATGAGGATGAAAAAATAGCGATCGCATTCCCTAAAAACAGCATCCTAGCACTGGCTAATCAATATCAACCCTTTCGCCCTCAGATTCCACAGGTTCAAACTTTACCTTGTGATATATATCCTGTAAGGAAATCTCAAAGGGTAAAGTAACTAGAGATATTTTTTCATCTTCTGCATCATATTGGCGTAGATTCCATTGCTTTTTACCAGTTTTAGAAAACTGTTCTACATAAATTTGGGTTTGATCTATTAAGAAATATTCTTGGAAAGTAGCAATTGTCCGATAAGCATGGAATTTACCTTCGTGGTCATAACCTCTAGTAGAATCAGATAAAACTTCCACTATTACCTGGGGGTTGAGAATCATATCTTGGCGATTATTGAAAAATTCTGCTTCACCCGCCACAATCATCACATCTGGATATGTGTAGATACGTCTTTCGGGTATCCATAGACGCATATCACTGTTGAATACTTCATAGTCTTGCTGCCTAAATCCAAAATTCAGCACAGCATAGAAATTACCTGCTATACGGTTATGATTTGCTGTTCCGCCTGCCATTGGAATTATTTGTCCATTAATATATTCACTTTTGTATTCAGCCGCTTCTTCTAGGGCTAAATATTCCTCTGGCGTATAATATCGCTGTTGGGTGATTTGCATAGTTTTATTAAGTAGCGATCGCCTCAAAAGATTTTGATAATCTTACCAAACAGTTTAACGCAGTCTTTCAGCAAGATATCCAACTGTTCTGAATTACGAATTACGTAGCTTGCTTGACTGCCTAACGCTCCCCGAACTCGCTTTGTGAGTATTACCTAGGCGCAAGCCTTTCCTTTACTACGCAACACTAGCGCGAACCCAGGTGTTAGCCTAGCCGCAGGCTATTACGAATCACGTAGCTTGCTTCTCGCTTTGCAAGTATTACGTTAGCGTAGCGGGGCGTTCGCGTTAGCGTCTCGGAGAGAAGCCCATTACGAATTACCAATTACGTTAGCGTAGCGGGGCGTTCGCGTTAGCGTCTCGGAGAGAAGCCCATTACGAATTACCAATTACCAATTACCCCCAAAGTCTTCTACCAGATTTACCCTTTAATCGCTCATGAGTATCTGCTAATAAACCAGGAATATCTAATTTTTCTGGACACCGAGGTAAACAATCACCGCAATCTGTACAACGGTTAGCTTTCATCCCTGGAAACCAATGGCCAGCATTTTCAAACATCCCATAACGATATTGCCCGTAATCTATCATGTCATAGGCTACAGCTAAATTACGTAAGCGTAAAACTTCGGGAATATTAATCTTTTCTGGACAGGGTAAACAAGCATAGCATTGGCTACACTTTTCATTTTCTAAAACTTGGTTTTCATGATTTTCTAACCTTTGAAAAATTGAAATTTCTGCTGATTTTAACTCACCATTCCTATCAGCAACTTTTAACGGTTCTACTAATTCCTGTGGATTTGCTGCCCCTACACTGAGGGTAGTAATGCGTTGATCACTGAATAAAAATCGATAGTTTAATTCTAAAGGTGAAAATGGCTGACACAAATTTTTCAGGCTTTGGGGTGGTGTATAAAGTCGTCCTCCCTTGTCAGCAGGAGAAATAATAAAAACGCCCATATCCTTCTCAGTTGCTAACTGAATGGCTGGGGCATTTCTTTGAAAAAAATAGTAATAATGTAGATTGACAAATTCAAATAAATCTGTATTTATTGCCGCTTGAATTAAATCTAAGCTGCCGTGGGTAGAAAAGCCAACGTGTTTAATTCTACCGTCAGCGATCGCTTCTGCAACGGCTGCCATACAGCCATCTTTAGCTTGCACCAACTCCAGATGTTCCCACGTATTCAAGCCATGAATCCCCAAACAATCTAAATAATCTAAATTTAATCTAGTTAAGGATTCATCAATGCACCGCCGCATACTGTCTGCATCAGCTGTGGGTGGAATTTTGGTAGTAATATACACTTGGGAACGGGTTACTGATAATCCATCTGCGATCGCTGCCCCTAAATACTCCTCACTTTTACCGTAACCTCTAGCTGTTTCTATATGATTAATTCCCATTTCTAAGGCTTTGGCTATAGTCTGCTGTGCCGTTTCAACATCAGCAAGGTAGCGCATTGTACCTAGAGAAAAAACCGATAGATCAAGATTTGTTTTCCCAAAGCGTCGGTAGTGCATACAGTTAAGTTTTGACTTGAAAGTGCTAAGTCTGGGTAATTCGTAATTCGTAATTCGTAATTCGTAATTCGTAATACCGCTACGCCCAAGCAGGCTACATAATACCGCTACGCCAAAGCAAGTTACGTAATTAGGAAATTAAATTTGGTTTGGGGTTTGAGTTGGTGTTGGTAGCTATTTCAGACTCAGCACTTAACAATAGCTCAACTTTCGTCATTACCAAATCGTTTAATTAAATCTTCAGGACGAAGGTTAGAAATAAATTCTCGGAAGGCTTGTTGTTCTGCTTCATCGGCATCCCGATCAACAGGAATCGAAGCATCAGCAATGACTTCTTCCATCACCCAAATTGGAGTATTTGTACGTAATGCCACAGCGATCGCATCACTAGGACGGGCATCAATTTCTTTTTTGACTTCGCCTTGCTGCACAATTAATGCTGCGTAAAATGTATCTTTCTGCAAAGAATGAATAATCACTTTTTCTAGAGTCATACTCCAGGTTTCTAGAATATTCACAATTAGGTCATGGGTTAAGGGTCGAGGAGGTTTTTGATTCTCCAATGCGCCCATAATTGCCCTAGCCTGTTCTTGTCCAATATAAATTGGTAATGCCCGGCGATCGGAAGCATCTTTTAACAAAACTATGGGGCTACGGGTTATGGCATCTAATGCTATGCCAGCGACTTTCATCTCAATCATTGGCTAACCCTCTACAATCCTTTGAGTGCTTAATTGCTAAGTGATAAATAATACCCTTTATTGGGTAATGAGCAAGAGGAATAAACATAGGCATTGTTCTCTATAATTGCCTCTATTAAACTCCGAACTGGTTGTGAACACCAGAGTAAATTAAAAGGTTCTTTGTAGACAATAACCTTCTTAACCAAGTATGACTTGTCAAGGATGCCATTGTGTTAATTACCTTATAATAAAAACAGTCAGAAAATATACTCAGATGTTCGACATTATTGTGATAATTACCAGTGGATTTTCTGCCAAATTAGGCAATAAATAGAGTTAGTTTTGCAAAAGAACCGTGTTTACAGGATTAATTCAAGCATTAGGAACGATCAAACCCCTAGGGGGTGATTCATGGCAGATTACTTGTGTGAGTCATTCATCATCAATTATGCAGGATCTGGCTTACGGTGACAGTGTTGCTGTAGACGGTGTTTGCCTAACAGTAGAAGAAATTTTGCCAGCAGGATTCATTGCTTCAGCTTCCCCGGAAACTTTGCGCCGCACAACTCTAGGCTATGAGCAAACACAACAAAGCTACGTTAACCTAGAAACTTCACTGCGCGTTGGCGGTAAAGTAGGGGGTCATTTTGTCATGGGTCACGTAGACGGTGTAGGCACCTTGCTAGATGCTCAACAGACTGCCAGTTCTTGGGAAATGACTTTTACTGCACCAGAAGCGATCGCTCGTTACATTGTCCCCAAGGGAAGTATCACTGTCAATGGCATTAGTTTAACGGTAGCTGCTTACGAACCAGAATTATCTCAGTTTACCGTCGCCGTGATTCCGATTACCTACGCTGACACCAATCTCCGCTATCTCGTGTCTGGTAGTTTAGTCAATTTAGAAGGCGACATTCTCGGTAAATACGTAGAAAAATTTCTTCACCCTAGCAAAAAATCTCTCAGTACCACTGATAATTCTATTACACCCGCATTTTTAGCAGAACACGGGTATTTATAGGGGATGGGGAATGGGGAATGGGGAATGGGGCAGAAAAATTCAAAATTCAAAATTCAAAATTCAAAATTAAAGAGTTTTACTCCCCCTGCTCCCTGCTCCCTGCTCCCTGCTCCCTGCTCCCTACTCTTTCTTCAATGCCTGGGCTGTCTGCACGCCTTGTAATAACTGGCTCAAGGCTACTTGTAATTGTACACCAGGGTCAACAGCTACCCATCCATTCTGTGTCAGGTGACGGACTTCAAAGTGGAGGTGGGGGCCTGTGGAGTTACCAGTGCTACCTACTCGCCCAATTACAGTTCCGGGTTCTACCCATTGTCCTGGTTGAACCAAGATTTCTGACATATGACCGTAGAGAGTCTGTTGAGCAGAACTGTGGTTGAGGATGACGGTTAAACCGTAACCACCTACCCAATCAGCAGTGGTGACTTGACCTCTAGCAGCTGCTAAAATTGGTGTACCTAGAGGCGCACCTAAATCAGTACCAGCATGGAAACGGCGATCGCCTGTAATGGGATGAATCCGCCAGCCAAATAAAGATGTAATCGGGGCGGGCATCGCTAAGGGATACACCATACCACTACCACCACGGTAGGCTAATGTGCCTGTGTAGGGGATTTTGGGTAATACTGAAGCTAAGGGAATATCATAACTGACATTACTTACACGAGGCGCAATGTTTCCCTCTGCCATTGGTGGGGGTAGTGTACCAGCACTGGGGGCAATGGGAGTAGCACTTACTCTAGTGGTGGTAAACTCACTGGGGTTGGGAATAAATCGGTTAGCTTGAAAAGCCCCTTTATTGACGCTACCAGCACTCACCTGAGAACCAGTCCATCTGCTTTGGCTATTGGCATTAGCTAAGGAACGGACTGGTGATGTTGTAGCTAACTGAGCATTTTGACTTTTTCTCAGCCATGTGGGGGATGATTTACCACTGGAATTAGCTACAGATGGTGTTTGAGCGCACGCGCTACCAGCTACCCCTTGTCCAGCCGACAAAACTGTGCGACAACCACTAGAGCGTTCTGTAAGAATTACAGAATTTGGTGCTTGATAAGTACCAGCATTATTGATGCTGTAATCTTGGGGGTCAATATAGGCGTTGTTATAATCCTGTTTTGGTTGTCGAACTGTAATGCTTTGATTTTTATCGGGTTGGTTAGATGGCTCGGCAACTACTGGTTTTTTATTAGTTATTGATGGTTGAGCAACTGCTGGTTTTTGATCAGGTAAGGAAACTTTCGGGGTAGTTACTTCTAGTTGCGGTTTAACTTTTGAGTCTCGATTAGGTGCAACTTGGGAAGTTTCTACTTGTGGCTGTGATCTTTTCTTACTTACAACTGGCTCATTCGCCTCAATCTCAATTTTGGGTTGAGATTGTCTAATTGGCTTGGGTGACTGAGAAACTTCTGGTTTCGCTAGTCTTTGTCTCAGTTGACGTTGCCGTTCTGATAATTTCAGCTGTGGTTGTGATGCTTTTGGCACAACAACATCTTTTTTCACAAAATTTGTTGCTGGTGTCGGTTGGGAATTTTCAATAGTAGGAACGATGTTATCTATTGATGTTTCTGTTTGAGCAAACACCAACCCCCCACCGAGGAGGCTAACGCTACTTAACCAACACAGACCTTGTGCTGGTAGAGTGTAGGCTAGATGTTTTTTCGGATTATGGGCAGAGTTATTGCGCTGCGTCATTTTTTCTCTCAGTTGAGTTGTGACTTATTTTGCTAAAGAGATGATGCTAGTGGTTTGTCTTGCCCAAAGAGCGAAATTATGAACAAACCGAATACGAACCTCAAGACTTACGATAACCCAAACTAATTTTACCGGGTTCTAAAGAAATTTCTGGTGTTTTTATATCAGTTATGCAATCCGTCTCCAAGGATACTCGTAAATTTCCTTGAGGTGTCACGCCGACAACATTGCCTGCTATATCGTTGACGTAAACGCGATCGCCCATGTTCACCAACAATTCTACATAGCGAGACAAAAGTACACTTACTCCTGCTTCTAAAAGGCAAGCCATACCGGATTCTATTCCTAGTAAAACCTTACAGGTTAAGGTTTCTAGATTGGGCATTGGGCATTGGGCATTGGGCATGGGGCATTGGGCATTGGGCATGGGGCATTGGGCATTGGGCATTGGAGTAAATATTTCTCCCTTGTCTACCTTGTCTCCCTTGCTCCCCTGCTCCCCTGCCTCCCCTGCTGCCTGTCCCCTGCCCCCCTGCCCCCCTGCCCCCCTGCTCTCTAACCATGACTGTAAATTAATCCCTGTTTCTGGCACTGGATTTGACCAGTTAACACCAACACCAATCACAGCTTGTGTGATTTTGCCTTGGTTGACTTTGGTTTCTGTTAAAATACCGCCTAATTTACGACCCTCTAATACTAAATCATTCGGCCATTTAATCCCTACACAAATACCACATTGACGCAACTGATCAGCAATGCCCCAAGCAGTAGCTAAAGTCAGTTGGTAGCTGGCGTTAGCTGCTAAATTAGGTGCGATCGCTACAGAAAGATATAATCCCCCTGTTGGGGAAACCCACTGCCTTCCCCATTGTCCCTTACCAGATGTTTGTTGTGTGGCAATAACTACAGTTCCTACACCCGCACCTTGTTTGAGTAATTCCCATAGGGTAAGGTTAGTTGAGTTCACACTGTTAAAAATATGTAGAGAAAATGGTAAATAATCATACTCTCGCCCTGCGCTGAGGGCAGCTAGTAATTTTTGCTGATCAAATTCCACAGCCATTAACCCAAATTCCGTTGTTCAAGTTAGCATTAATTGGCGGATAAGTTTCTGTTTAGGTTTGGTTCAAGATGCACACTTGGCATTGGCAAAATTGGGAGGGACTACCATACCTAACTTGTAGTCTCTTAGGAAATTGGCAACACGGCTTTTTTACTCAGCAGTTTTGGCCGCGATCGCCGCAGGAATTAACACAGGTGCTACACTCAAAAGCATCAACATATCGGTTAAAACAGGTACATAGCAACACAGTTCTCACTCCTACAGAAGTAGACAGCAACCTAGAGAAAGAAGACGCTCTAGCTTTAGCTGATGGTTTAATCACTGAGCAACCTTTACAAGCCGTGTGGGTAGCAAGTGCTGACTGCACCCCTGTGTTGATTGGGGATGTCAAAACTGGACAGGTAGCGGCATTACACGCAGGTTGGCGGGGTACGGCTCAAAAAATTGTCCCCACTGCGATCGCGCGGATGCAAGCCCAAGGTAGTCAGTTAGCTGACTTGCGAATCGCAATGGGGCCAGCCATTGCCGGAGAGGTTTACCAAGTTTCTGTAGAAGTAGCAGCAGAAGTTGGACTCAGCATTATATCACATGATGACAAACATAAGATTGTTCATGGTTTACATGAGCTACCCAACTCACCATTATTAGCTGACCCAGAACCAGGAAGAGTCAGGTTAGATGTTCGCCGGATCAATGCTTTGCAACTGGAACATTTAGGAATTAGTTTAGAACAAATAGCGATCGCACCTTATTGTACTTACCAAACTCCAGATTATTTCTTTTCCTACCGCCGTGAGCAACAAAAAAAAGTCCAGTGGTCAGGAATTGTGAGTTGCTAATTAATAATTAAAAATGAAAATATTCAGATTTGGTCTGGGTTTACAGTTTTGAATCTGTTGCTATGAAATTGTATTCCTGCCAACAAAATTACCTGAACTATCAAACATATAAGACTTGCTAATCGGAATTTATTGATAGTTTGTAAAATCTCTCACTTTGAAAAATCTCACGATCAGTTATCATATGAGCGTATGCGTCAGTTCAGCCGCAGTTAAGGATTAGTTGAAGATAATGCTAGCAATATGACTGCTGCCCTACAACATTGACCATCTGTGACCTAAAAGAGACCGTGCAAGTTTTGCAATCTGTTTTATCGCTGAACTAGTCGCTTTGTTTTTGACAATTACCTGATCCCACATGACTATCTACGTTGGAAATCTCTCTTACCGCGCTACCGAAGCCGACTTGAAAGCTGTGTTTGCAGACTACGGCGAAGTCAAAAGAGTTGTTTTACCTACTGACCGTGAAACTGGTCGGATGCGTGGTTTTGCTTTTGTTGAAATGAGTGAAGATGCTCAAGAAGATGCCGCTATTACTGAACTAGACGGTGCAGAATGGATGGGTCGTCAACTAAGAGTCAACAAAGCTAAACCACGAGAAGATGATCGACGAGGTAGCTGGAATAAGAGACAAGACTTTTAGCAGCAGGAGAAACATAATAACACTTTTGTTGGGAATAAAGCAACAACCTTAAGTATGAAGTTTACTTTTCAAGATCAAGAGTAGCAAGAAAATTGTCCTTAAATCTGTTGTGAAAAAATAATTTTTCAACACCTACAGACAAAGGGAAAAATCTTATTGTCTCTTAAAATTTGAGTGAACTTTATGAGAAGTGAGCCTAAACCCTCAGAATTTATCTAGAGAAGATCAGCACCCTAGAGGAAGTTGAAACTTACTCTGCATCAAAAGTCTTAGAGAAAAGCAATGTGATGACGTTATGAGTTGCTAGCAATTATCAGCTATTCATACAAAATCATAGACTATTAATCCGACTAGTTATGTTTGTTCAAAAATCTTCAATAACTCGTCGGATTTTTTTGGTAGGAAAAATTGGTGTTACCGCCAAACTTTGAGGTTTGAGCCTGTAATCTACACTATCTACAGTTAGTTTAAAATTATCCGTCTGCAATGGCGATCGCTCCCACCATAGCAGAGAGAAACATTCATTCCTTTAGTTTATCTAAAATCACATCTAAGTTATCAGATTACCTTTCTAAGATAGAGTCAGCAGCTATCAGTTGCCCAAATTAAACTGACTTACCCACAAAACAGGCACTAGCTAGGGAGTAGATAAAATGACTAAAGCTTCAGAACCTTTAGATTTGTCTAGAAAAGACGCTCCAGACAAAAGTTTAGATCGTGATTGTACAACCTTATCACGGCACGTACTACAGCAACTGCAAAGTTTTTCCCCAGACGCACAAGACTTAAGTGCGTTGATGAATCGCATTGCTTTAGCTGGTAAACTCATTTCCCGTCACATGAGCCGTGCAGGTTTAATGGAAGGCGTTCTTGGATTTACAGGGGACGTTAACGTGCAAGGCGAATCCGTCAAAAAAATGGATGTCTATGCTAACGATGTATTCATTTCCGTGTTCAAGCAAAGTGGCTTAGTGTGTCGCCTAGCTTCCGAAGAAATGGATGAACCCTACTACATTCCCGAAAACTGTCCCATCGGTCGTTATACCTTACTGTATGACCCCATTGATGGTTCATCCAACACCGACATTAATTTGAGTTTGGGTTCTATCTTCTCGATTCGTCAACAAGAAGGAGACGATATCGATGGTCAAGCAAAAGACCTCCTAACTAATGGACGCAAACAAATCGCTGCTGGTTACATCCTCTATGGGCCAAGCACCATGCTAGTTTACACCATTGGTACAGGCGTTCATTCCTTTACCCTTGACCCCAGCTTAGGAGAATTTATTCTCACCGAGGAAAACATCCGCATTCCCAATCACGGTGCTGTTTACAGCGTCAACGAAGGTAACTTTTGGCAATGGGAAGAATCCTACCGAGAATATATCCGTTACGTGCATCGCACAGAAGGTTACACAGCCCGCTACAGTGGCGCAATGGTAAGTGATATACACAGAGTTTTGATTCAAGGTGGTGTATTTATTTACCCAGGCACAATTCAAAAACCAGAAGGAAAATTGCGCTTATTATATGAAACTGCACCGCTAGCCTTTTTAATGGAACAAGCTGGTGGTCGTGCAACTACAGGTTTAGTAGACATCTTAGACGTAGTGCCAACAAAACTGCATCAACGCACCCCATTAATTATTGGCAGCAAAGAAGATGTCGCCAAGGTGGAGTCGTTTATTCAGAATGGACATTGAGGAGGCAGGGGGGCAGGGGGCAGGGAGCAGGGGAAGCAGAAGAGAGCAACTGATAACTCAGCACTCAGCACTCAGCACTTACTCAGGAGTTACTCAACACTTACTCAGCACTTTCTGTAACAATTTTTGGATGACCTTGAGAGATTATCTCAGCTGGCCGATGTCATAAGTGATTGACGAAGCAACAATGCAAAAGTCCCCATGAAAGTTTTGACTTTGATGGGTTTGGTCAAATTCACTTAGAAACATCATTAATGGAGTGACATAATAACTATGGCCACTAATCATCTACTAGAAATTAAACAATACGGCCAAAGTATTTGGATAGATAATTTGAGCCGTGACATTATTCAATCAGGGGAACTGCAAAACCTTGTGGAAAATCAAGGCATCTGTGGCATTACCTCCAATCCAGCTATTTTTGAAAAAGCGATCGCTGATAATGCGATTTATGATGCTGATATTGAGGCAGGCATTGAGGCCAAATTACCCACTTACAAAATCTATGAGTCCTTAGTGTTTGCAGATATCCGTAATGCTTGTGATATCTTACGCCCTGTATATGAAACCTCCAATGGACAAGATGGTTATGTGAGTATCGAAGTCCCACCCACCATTGCCCATGATACCCAAGCTACAATCAACGAAGCTCGGCGTTATTTCCAAGAAATTGGCCGGGAAAATATCATGATTAAAATCCCTGGGACAGAAGCAGGGTGGCCAGCCGTAGAACAGGTAATAGCTGAGGGTATTAATGTTAACATTACCCTGCTATTTTCTGTGCAAAACTATATCAACACAGCTTGGGCATATATTCGGGGGCTAGAAAAACGAGTAGCAGAGGGTAAAGATATAAGTAAAATTGCCTCTGTCGCTAGTTTCTTCCTCAGTCGCATTGATAGTAATGTAGACAACAAAATAGATGCCAAACTACAACGCGGTGTTGATGATATTAATTTAGAAGCTAGACTCAGAGCCGTCAGAGGTAAAGTAGCGATCGCAAATGCAAAGATTGCTTATCAAGAGTACAAAAAAATTATTGGGGATAGTCGCTGGCAAGCCCTAGCCGCCAAAGGTGCAAAAGTGCAAAGATTATTGTGGGCTAGCACCAGCACCAAAGACCCCAACTACAGCGATGTCATGTACGTTGATGAGTTAATTGGCCCAGATACCGTCAACACCCTACCACCAGGGACAATTACCGCCTGTGCTGAACACTGTGATGTTGCCAATCGTTTAGAAACAGGAGTAGATGAAGCTTACCATCTCATAGAAAGCCTCAAAGACCCTGACATCAATATCAATCTTGATGCTGTTATGGATGAACTGTTAAGCGAAGGCATTAACAAATTTGTCCAACCTTTCCAGTCCCTAGTGAACTCTTTAGAGCGAAAAGTCAAGTTATTGTCACCAGTATAGGGACTAGGGACTAGGGACTGGGGACTGGGGACTGGTAAAAAGCAGAGGTGCAGAGGAGGCGAGGGAGCAGGGAGCAGGGGAGAGTTTTTCCCCACAGTCCAATGCCCAATGCCCAATGCCCAATGCCCAATTCCCAATCCCCAATGCCCAATCCCCAATCCCCAATCCCCCATCCTCACCTAGAATCGAAAACTGATATGGTTAGTCTCCTAGAAAATCCCTTGCGCGTTGGTCTACAACAACAAGGGATGCCCGAACCTCAAATCATCGTCATCTTTGGCGCGTCTGGTGATTTAACCTGGCGCAAACTCGTTCCTGCCCTTTACAAATTACGCAAGGAAAGACGCATCCCCCCAGAAACTACGATTGTTGGTGTGGCGCGTCGTGAGTGGAGTCATGAATACTTCCGCGAACAAATGCGGAAAGGGATGGAAGAGGCTCATGGCGGCGTAGATCCTGAAGAACTCTGGCAAGATTTCTCTCAAGGTCTGTTCTACTGCCCAGGAGACATAGATAATCCTGAGAGTTACCAAAAGCTCAAAAATCTCTTAAGCGAATTAGACCAGCAACGGGGTACAAGAGGTAACAGAATGTTTTACCTCTCCGTTGCGCCTAACTTCTTCCCGGAAGCCATCAAACAACTAGGGACAGCCGGAATGCTAGACGATCCCTACAAACATCGTCTAGTCATTGAAAAACCCTTTGGTCGGGACTTGGCATCGGCTCAAAGCCTCAACAAAGTAGTCCGTAAATATTGCCAAGAGAACCAAGTTTATCGCATCGACCATTACTTGGGTAAAGAGACAGTTCAAAACCTGTTGGTATTCCGTTTCGCCAACGCGATTTTTGAACCCTTGTGGAATCGTCAATTTGTTGACCACGTCCAAATTACCGTTGCAGAAACCGTAGGTGTAGAAGACCGCGCTGGCTACTACGAAAAATCCGGCGCACTGCGGGATATGCTGCAAAACCACTTAATGCAGTTGTACTGTCTCACCGCAATGGAAGCACCCAACTCAATGGATGCCGACAGTATCCGCACGGAAAAGGTGAAAGTTTTACAAGCTACAAGATTAGCTGATGTCCATAACCTGACACGTTCAGCCATTCGTGGGCAATACAGCGCAGGCTGGATGAAAGGACAGCAAGTACCGGGGTATCGGACAGAACCAGGAGTTGACCCCAACTCCACCACCCCGACCTATGTAGCAATGAAGTTCATGGTAGATAACTGGCGTTGGCAAGGTGTCCCCTTCTATCTGCGGACTGGCAAGCGGATGCCGAAAAAAGTCAGTGAGATTTCCATCCACTTCCGCGACGTTCCTTCCCGGATGTTCCAATCTGCCGCCCAACAACGAAACGCCAATATTTTGGCGATGCGGATTCAACCGAATGAAGGGATTTCTCTCCGTTTTGATGTCAAAATGCCAGGGGCAGAATTTCGTACCCGTTCTGTGGATATGGACTTCAGCTATGGTTCATTTGGGATTGCGGCTACTTCTGATGCTTACGATCGCCTATTTTTAGATTGTATGATGGGCGACCAAACATTATTCACCCGTGCCGACGAAGTAGAAGCAGCTTGGCAAGTAGTCACTCCCGCCCTGTCCGTGTGGGATGCACCCGCCGATCCCGCCGTTGTTCCCCAATACGAAGCAGGTACTTGGGAACCCGCAGAAGCAGAACTTTTGATTAATCAAGACGGTCGTCGCTGGCGCAGACTGTAGGAACTAGGGATTGGGGATTGGGGACTGGGGATTGGGCATGGGGCATGGGGCATAGGGCATGGGGCATGGGGCATAGGCTATGAGAAATAAGAAAATTTCTACCTTGTCTCCCTTGTCTCCCTTGTCTCTCCTCACCCTTACACCCCTACACCCTTACACCCCTACACCCCTATACCCTCAATTACAACTGATCACTGACAACATCACAACTACTATGACTTCCCAAGCCCCAACTATTTTTTCACTACAAGCCCCCAAGGATATTTCCCTCAACGAAATTGAAGGGGAATTAAATCAAATTTGGCAAAGTTACGGCATCACCGGCGAAGATGGTGCATTACCTGCGGCTACTCGCGCTACTACTTTCACTTTAGTAGTGTACGAGCCAGAAGAAACCCAATATCTGTTAGCTTCTTTGGGATTTTATCATGGGCCAATTGATGGCATTTTAGGCCCTCAAACAGATACAGCTCTACGCCGAGTGCAAGTTAAGTATGGACTAACAGAAACCGGCACAGCCACACCTGAAACCCTAGCTAAACTCCGCGAAGAATTTGCGAAACGTCAGGGAAATGCAGCGACAGGAGAAACCGGCAACGGTTCTACTGCCTATACTTTCAGTGCTAACAGCCCCAGAATTGCTGACGAAATCGCCCTGCGTAACCCTTGCCGCATTATCGCCCTGTGTCCCATTGCTGGCGAAGACGAAGGTGTGAAGGCGCAAGTATCAGCCTACTGTCCCATTCAAAAGGGAACTTCCAGCACACTGATTTGCTGTGAATACATTACTTTGAGTGGCACTGCTGCGGCTTTAGAACGGATAGGTGGAATGATTCCAGCCTTGTTGATTGGTGGCTTACCTAAATTCCTGTGGTGGAAGGCGACACCAGACCCCAACAACACTTTGTTTAAACGTTTGTCAGCAGTTTGCAACAACGTTATTGTTGATTCTTGCAACTTTAATGACCCAGACAGCGATTTACTCAGCCTGCAAGAGTTAGTAGAAATCAGTGTACCCTTAGCTGATTTGAACTGGCGCAGACTCTCAGCATGGCAAGAATTAACCGCCGAAGCTTACGATCCTCCTCACCGTCGCGCCGCTTTGGGAGAAATTGACCGCGTGACACTGGATTATGAAAAAGGCAACCCTGCTCAAGCTTTATTATTTTTGGGTTGGTTAGCGAGTCGCTTACAATGGCAGCCAGTCTCCTATCAAAAGGAAAGTGGCGATTATGATATTACCCGCATTCGCTTTGTTGGTCAAAACCAACGACAAATAGAAGCAGAATTAGCAGGAGTTCCAGTTGCAGATGTGGGTGAAATTGTAGGTGATTTGATTGCCCTGCGTCTGAGTTCAACTAATGCTCAAGCAGACTGCGGTACTGTCATTTGCTCTGAAACTGGCGGTTGTATGCGGATGGAAACCCACGGTGGCGCACAATCTGCGGGTTTATTCCAACAGGTAAGTTCTTTATCTGAGCAAAAAGCAGAGGCGTTACTCAGTCAACAGGTGCAACGCTGGGGTCGTGAGACATTATTTGAAGAAAGTCTCGCAGTAATTGGGCAAGTGTTAAAGCTAGGAGCAAAGAGTTAATTTGATGACCTCAGAATCCCAGTTTCTTGAAGAAACTGGGATTCTTATTAAATGAGCGATCGCTAATTTTACGTCAACTCAGTCGCCGGGTAGGAGAAGTACCCCCAGCCCTACTTGAAGGTATTGAAACACTCTCCCTAGAGCAATTAGAAAATCTGGGCGAGCCATTATTAGACTTTACTACCGTGGCTGACTTACAAGCCTGGCTGGAAATAGATGATTCATAAAAAACCAAAGGGCATAGGAGCAGACGCAAAAACCCCTACACCCCTACACCCTCATACCCTTACACCCTTGTTTTAAACGCGATCGCCAAAACCTATTCTTCCATTCATTGTATCAAACAGTACATTGTATCGGTCAAATAATGCCATCCCACTATTCACTACTACAGGTTGATCTAGCTGGGGAGAAACATTAATATTCCATACATTAAACCCGATGCGATTGCCTGGGGTAACGCCATATTCAAAAAAACGGGGTATTGATAACCTCACTATATTATTTGCCGCTAATCTTCCCGGTTTGAGTTTACCCATCAAAGCCGCAGATTTAAACTCAACAAAACTGCTGCTTCCTCCAGAGTCAACTGCCATTCTGGTGTTACAGTTATTTTTCATGGAGCTATTGGCGATCGCTAAACATACTCCATTTAGTCTAGAATCCCATCTATTACCCGGAATCCCACTCATCGCAGGTTGTTGACTCAAAGAAGCTATTCTAAAACCTGCCCGATTGTTTGCTGTCAAGCCAATAATCAAACTGCTGTTACTACCAGCACGATTTCCTCTCACAATAAATCCATTACTGAGATTTCCCGGTAGTTTTCTCAAGGGATTATAAGGAAGTGTGCGTTCTGCATAATTGACACCGATAATACCAGCAAACTGTGTCCCACTTTTGGCAGAGCAATTAGGTTTTTGGGGGATACATTGGCGACTGGTAACAACTTGTACAGGAACAGGTTCTTCAGTTGGAATCAAACCAAATCGAACACTTGCATAAACTAAATCACCTTCTAATATAGTACCATCACTTAATACTTCCCTGACTCTTTGACCAGTTTGTTGGATAGGAGCATTCCCTAAAAACTCCCTTGGCACTCTTAACCCCGCCGAGCCTGTATCCAATAGCACCCGCCTAGGCTGACCGTTAGCCACTGCTACCTCTAGAAAATAACCATTTGCGCCTCTGGGATATAAAGGCAGTGATATAGTCTCAAAAACAGGTTTACGGGGTCTAAATTGAGAGGTATCACGGACAACGGAGTTAGGGAACATTTGCTGAAATCCTGCTTGGCGTTGTTCCACTGATTCTGAGCCAAACTCCCAAAGGCTCTCATAATAGAAAAAGACTGCTCCTAAACCACGTTCGCGTGCGGCTCTGACTTGAGACTGAATTTGTGATATGGATACTGGGCGATTTCTCAACCCAGTCATAATCCCGATACCAGTAGGTATTAATTGTTGCGTCTCTGCGATTTCTGGGGTGTTAACTGTAGTAACAAAACTTGATAAATCATTGCGGTAAACCTGGACTACCAACTCATCCACAACACCTAAGCGTACCCAATTGATCCAGTCTTGGAGTTGCAATTTGTAAGCAAAGTCATAGTAATTAGGTGAAACTGAGAAAATAGCATTGGGTTTTCTTGCTTTCACCGCTTGATTGAGTTGTACCATGAAGGCAGTAATTTTATCTGCTCGCCATTTTATCCAAGCTTGAGCTTGAGGGTTAGGTGGTGGGGGATTGCCATTTTCTTGAGTGTAGAGGTTAATTGTGTATTTGTCGTAGCCAAAATCCACAGGTAAACTCATGTGGTCGTCAAATTGAATCCCATCAGCGTTATACTTGGTGACAATTTCTACTACAAGGTCAGTGATAAACTTTTGTACTTCTGGGTGGAAGGGATTGAGCCATGCTACCTCACCCGCAGCCGAAATCGAAGTTTGAGTTCCATCCTGTTTTTGTGTTAACCAGTCTGGATGCTGAGAAGCCAATTCTGATGTCAGGGGAGTCATAAAACCAAACTCAAACCAAGGTATCGCCAATAACCCTTGATTACGCGCTTGACTGATAACATCTGCAACTACATCTTGGCCTTCTGTCCCTCTGAAGTAAAAAGGAATACCCTTACTCTGCATGACTGCGCTGGGATACTTGGTATAACCATCATTCCAAACCACCGGATAAACTGTGTTAAAGTTCAACCGCCGCAATTGCGACAATGTGTCCTGAACTTTCGCGCGATTTCTGAGAATGTCAAAGTCATTATTTGTTAGCCAAACTCCGCGAATTTCCTGACGCGGTGACTGCGGTAGTTGAGCAGGTGCGGGTGTGAGGTTTCCCAGTAGTAAAGCTGTAGCAAATGATAGGGCAAATAATGCAGAGAGTAGGGAGTGGGGAGTGGGGAGTGGGGAGTAGGGGGATTTTCTTTTATCTTTGGTGCTACGGGGAAAAATGAAAGGTAGTTGCTGAAGTATGGATAATAAGTTAGTTATCCAAGAGTTAACTTTGATACTTTTGCTCTGAAATGGAATTGGCATTACTCTCTAAATATTTATACTTAGATAAATGAGCTTAATTTACTCTATTGCAGTTTGTAGTGAGGACTGTAGTCCTCTGAAAAATCAGGACTAAAGTCCTCACTACGAACGTGACGCAACTAATAGGTAAGTAGTGCCAAATCAGAATTATCAATGTTTTAAGATGCAAGGTGGGATAGTTTATTTAATTTTTTTATGGCTGTAGTTATTGCTGGGGAACGTAGTGGAGTGGGCAAGACAACAATCACCCTCACCCTGTTAGCATCTTTATGTCGGCGTGGTGTGGCGGTGCAATCTTTCAAAGTCGGGCCAGATTATATTGACCCGATGTTTCATACTTATGTTACAGGTAGTGCCTGTCGTAATCTAGACCCAGTGCTGACTTCAGAAGCGTATGTTCGTCAGTGTTTTGCTCGCCATCAGCAACAAAGTGAATATGCTTTAGTTGAAGGGGTAATGGGGTTGTTTGATGGAATTGGTTATAGGGCATCGGGTATAGGGCATGGGGAAGAAAATTTACTCAGCACTGACTTTGCGAGTACGGCGCATACTGCACGGTTGTTAGATTTACCTGTGGTGTTGGTGATTGATTGTAGTCGTTTGTCTGGTTCTGTGGCTGCGATCGCTCACGGTTATTGTTCCTTTGATCCTAGAATTAAAATAGCTGGTTTAGTGCTGAATCGTGTAGGTAGCGATCGCCATCTTTCTCTCCTCAAAGATGCTCTCCAACCCTTACAATTACCCATTCTGGGTGTACTACGTCGTCAAGATAACATTACAATACCCGATCGCCATTTAGGTTTAATCCCTACCGCCGAACTCCCCGAATTAGATGCTGTAGTTCATCGTCTCGCCGATTTAGGAGATACCTGCTTTGACTGGGAAACTTTATTACCCTTGTTAGGAACTGGGGATTACAATTCAAAATTCAAAATTCAAAATTCAAAATTAATAACTTCTGAAAACGCGCAAAATAAAGAAGAAGTTTTTCCCCATGCCCCATACCCAATATCCGTTAAAATTGCCGTAGCCCGCGATCGCGCTTTTAATTTTTACTATCAAGATAATTTAGATATCTTGCAAAATTTAGGGGCGGAATTAGTTTTTTGGAGTCCTTTAGCAGATAGGGAATTACCCCCAGGTGTGCAAGGAATGTATTTTGGGGGTGGTTTTCCAGAGGTATTTGCTCAACAATTAGCAGCTAACAGTAACGCCCGTGATAGCGTTAAACAAGCGATTCTAGCGGGAATGCCCACGATTGCAGAGTGTGGGGGTTTGATGTATTTATGTGAGCAAATCATTGATTTTGAAGGTAAATCTTGGCCGATGGTGGGAATATTGCCTACGTCGGCGGCGATGGATAAAAAGCTGACTTTGGGTTATCGTCGCGCTCTAGCTTTGCAAGATAATCTGTTAGTAAAAGCTGGTACAAATCTATATGGACATGAGTTCCATCGCTCTCATTTAATATCAAATTCTGATCAGCCTTTGTTTACAACTTATCGCTACGATGTCGAGGAAAATGTGGGATATGAAGGATGGTCTTTCCCAAGCAATATTCACGCTTCTTACATTCATTTGCACTGGGGGGAAAGTGTAGAAATCCCTCAAAATTTTATACAACAATGTCTGAACTTGAAATAAGTAGAACGACTGGGAAAAAACAAACTATGTGAAGCAATGTAAAAATGCTAGGATTCACTGATTAGTAAGGACTTTATTCCTTTTCTGTTAGCGGAGCGTCTGTCTACGACACGCTATGCGAACGCAGTGAGAACTAAAGTTTTCACTACAAACATTTAACTATTTACCTTGTTCTACTTACCTCAAATCAGAATGTTAAGCGATAAATTAATTCATCAGTAAGCTGACCTTTAATCAACTCGGCTTTCTGGTTAACTTTAATTAAATTAAAACCCAGTTTTTGCACTACTTTACGGGAAGCTAGATTGTGTTCGTTCACCGATGCGTGTAAAGCCGAAAGCTGAAATCGGTTTTTAGCTTCATTCATAGCCAAGGAACAGTAAATAGGTGCATATCCTCGCTTTTGAAAAGCTACAAAGGTCATAAAGCCAATTTCTGCATATTGGTCATCAAAAATACCTATCTCCACTAGACCAACATATTGATTTTGAGGAGTGACAGCAACCCATTTTAGCCAAACCATAGTTTCATTATCTGGTGATTTTTCTAAGGCTGCAAACTGGAACTGTTGCTGAACTTCTAAAATAGTGGGGATTGATTCTTCTAAATATTCATAAATTTTTGGGTTACTAATGTATGGATAGAGAATTTGCGCGTGTTGTTCTTTCACCTTTTCTAAACGCAAAATTGCTGCACCTGCTACCATAAACTTTTTAATTGTAATTGATATTTAATGTTTACAATACAGAGAAAGGCTTAGGTTGGGAAGCCCTTGCTGTGGAAAGGTTTCTCAGCTTAAGGCGAGTGGCGTTTAAGGAACAAAAAGCAACACTTGAAAAATTTAATATTGTTGAGTTTCACTCCGTACCACTGCATGAAAGCAAGCTACAACCCAACCTAAATTTATTTTTATTTGTTCAATTAATAGAGGAAGGTTAAATACCTAAGCATTTTTTATTAGAGAATGTTTTATTTGATACCCCTCTATAAACCGTTTCTCCAAGTTTTAAAACAACCTCTAATTAGATAATCAAAAAATATGCCCAAATTAAATTTAATTTTGGGCATATTAGCAGATTTTTCTTGATTTAGTAGTGATAAATATTAACAAATTAAAATATATCTAACTTGTTAACAAGCACCACTATTGCGATTAAATAGAATAGTAATAGTCTTGAAAATTAACTTCAAGTCATACATTAAGCTCCAGTTTTTTTGATATTGTAAATCGAGCCTAATCACATCTTCAAAACTGCGAACTTTAGACCTGCCGTTAACTTGCCATTCTCCAGTCATACCTGGTTTAACGTCTAAACGTTGCCATTCTGGAACTTCATAGCGTTCGACTTCATCAGGTGTAGGTGGTCGAGTTCCTACTAAACTCATGTCGCCTTTTAATACATTCCAAAATTGCGGAAACTCATCTAAGCTGGTGCGACGTAAGAACTTACCGACTTTGGTAATTCTGGGGTCATTTTCATTTTTGAAAAATGCTCCCTGGACTTGATTTTTAACCTGAAATTTTTTCGCCTCCGCATCTACACACATGGAGCGAAATTTCCAAATTTTAAAGCGTTTACCCATCCAACCACAGCGAATTTGTCCAAAGAAAATCGGGCCGGGATCATCAATTTGAATGGCAACCACAATGGGAATAAACAAAATTCCTGTGATGACTAAACCCACTAAAGCACCAATAATATCTATAAATCGTTTTGTCCAAGAGGCGATAGATGGATGAGTAGTTGGTAGTGGTTCGACTTTGCGAGAAGTTGCTTTCTGGTTGTCTGTGGCAAGATCAGGTTTTATTGCTAATGCTTCACTATTAGACTCAATAGAAAAAACTTTATCTAATCCTGTGAGGTTTAGCACTGCCATGACCTGGGGAGTCACATTCCGCAAAATCATCACAATTCCTTTTTCTTGGGTAGTTTTAAAACTACTAACCAATGCTCCTAAACCACTACTATCCATAAAAGTAGTGTGGTGAAAATCAATAATGATTTGCTGGGGATGGCTATTTCCTTGGGTTAAATCTTGGCAGGTTTGCTTAAAGCTAACTGCTTCAAGCACGCTTAATCGCGCAGATACCTGCACTATAACCGTTTCATTTAGGGAAGTAACTAGAAAATTTACCTCATTGGGTTGGCTAGTCATGAAGCTCTGCACTTTCGTTGCCATATAAATTTAATCTGCCAAACTTATTTTGTCCTAGAAAATCACCTAACCTCATGTTAAATAAGCAGTAATAATAACTCATAGTGAGTTTTATAGGTAAGTTAGGGATTGACTGCACCATTCACAATAGAACAAGAAGTTAAAAACCTACTTGTTGTTGCACTGATGCAGCGCGATCGCTTTGCTACTATCCTATGACTACTAACACTACAGCCAAACCTACTGCACGTCTGATTGAGGTCTTTTCTGCTATTCAAGGGGAAGGACTCAATGTCGGGACACGTCAGATTTTTATTCGCTTTGCTTTTTGTGACTTACGTTGCCACTTTTGCGATAGTGTCCATACTTGGAATGCACCTGCTAACTGTAGGATAGAGCGATCGCCCGGATTCCGAGACTTTGAAACTCATCCCAATCCTGTTCCACTACCAATGTTATTGGCATGGATTGAACGGCAAAATTTACCTTCCCTACACGATAGCATTAGCTTAACTGGTGGAGAACCTCTTCTTCATGCAGGTTTCTTAAAGGAATTTCTGCCCCAATTGCGATCGCTAACTGGTCTACCAATATACTTAGAAACTGGCGGACATCGCCCAGAACAATTGCAAATGATATTGCCCTATCTAGATTCTGTTGGTATGGATTTAAAACTACCCAGTGTCAGTGGTGAATCATATTGGCAGGAACATATGAAGTTTCTACAAATTTGTTATCCAAATTTAGAAACTTTCATTAAAATAATTATTTCTCAACATACGGATATCGCTGAATTGGAACAGGCTGCTTTGTTAGTGGCGGATGTCAGTCCTGATATTCCTGTATTTTTACAACCAGTTACCCCTTTAGGTGACTCTGAACAATTAACCAAAGTACCTATCCTTGCTCCGACTCCAGAACAAATATTAACTTGGCAGTCCTTGATGAAACGGACTTTAAAACAGGTTCGCGTCGTGCCTCAAACCCATAAAATGCTCAATCAGCTTTAAATTGAGTGAGCAGTGAACAGTTATCAACACCGTTCACTGTTCGGGTATCGCCCAGACAAGTTAATTTTTGGAGACTACATTCCACCTTCATCTGTGGTTCTAGATTTAGCTTTGGCTTTGTTAGCACTGCGCTTGAGGGCAGATAGTCGGGTTTCATAGCGAGAACGTTGACGTTTGCTGGGAGTATTATCGATCAGGGTTTTTAAGGCACTACCCAGACTCTTGTAGGCATTAGGGAGACTATAACCAAAACGAGTTGCTAGTGCGATCGCTTTTTCATCAGCATCTAGCAATTCTCTCATTTGCTTCTCGCCATTATTCTTTTGATATAGCCGCCAACCTGACACGCCACAAAGTGCCAAGGCTAAAACCAACAATAATCCATCCTGCACCCACAACTCACCTACAGATCCGCCTAAACCGATAGCTAAAGCTGCCATTTCCCAACCATCTTTGGGAATGGTGTCATTTTGAATACGGGCGACTTCATGCCAGAACAGCAAATTACGCTGATCCATTGCCAGAGTGTCCCATTTCACCAAGTCAATTTGAATTTCTACTTGGTCTTTGCCAATTTCTTCGCTGCGGATCAGGGGTGGATTGACCTCAGTTGTGCCTTCAACCGTGACCCAACTCTGCAATTCTGGCGGTAGTAAGCCTTTTAACCGCCGGAGTTCACTCATTTCCGCTTTGGCAGAGGAGGTTGCATAGGATGTCATAAAATCCAGCCCTAGAAAATTTCAGTATATAGTGAGGGTATCACTTTGGAGTATAGCTATTTAAGTGATGTTTCGTCTCACTCTGTAGGAAAACTTCCTCGTTTCTTTCTCGCTTCCATAGCTTTTGCCAGTATTTCTAGTAACCCAGGTGCTTCTTCCTGGATACTGAGCAAGATTCTTTCCCCAAGTTCTATATTCCCTGGATCGTTTCCCGTGGCCATAACCTCCTGCAACCGTGGGATCGCCACATTATCAACGATTTGAATTAATCCACTCAGACAACGATGGAATTGTCTTTCGGTCAGGATTGAGTCTTCTAAGGGAAATTCAATAATGGCACGAATTTCACCATCAGAGGGATCATATTCCCATTGCAGCATTTTGGTTTCCCAAGAAATAGCCAACATGGTCTGTAAGATTTCTCCCTTGTGAGGATGATCCTGTACTCCTGGCAGAACATGAGGCGCAAATAACCGAAAGAATTTTCCTTCTTCATCTAATTGAACAACTATTAGAAAATCTTCTAGGTTATCTGCTTCGACACCTGTGATAATCCTGTCTTCTTCCTGATCAAGACGGTACTCCCAACCTAGTTTGTCTAAGTAATTAGCAATCTGCTTGAGGTTAGCTCCCATAAAATCCTCTTTAAGTAATGGTGGAGCATTTGTCACCAGAACTAGTTTAACCCTTTAGTGGCGATCGCTTAGGTTCAATTCATGAAAAACAACATCCCTAACTGCTTTTATAAGTCGGTAATCTATGACTTTTCTGTTTCATAACAGCAGTTCATGTTATACCAATTCTCCATGAAATTGCGGCAAATAAATGATGTAGAGACGTTGTATGCAACGTCTCTACAGTACAGAATAAAGTGCATCTATGGCTACGCCAGGCAAGCTACATCAAGAAACGGTATTATTATCAACTGATTAAATAAAACATATTAACATAATTCATATCTGCATTTTCTTGACTTTCAATGATTAAATATCAAATTCATAACATTGATAGTTATTTGTTTATATAGGAATCATATTTGATTTATCAAAAAAACATTACACTTTTATTCCTTCTTAACACCAACCCCCTTACCTACCTTAGTAAGTAATTTCAATAATCAAGTCAGATTACTATATTTAAGTTAAAAATCTCAATAGAGAACAATATAAATATTTCTTCTCTGCATGAAAGTGCAACATAAAGGGCTAAAAAAGTTTTATATTACAGGAGTATATTTGTTTTAATACAAGTATTGTCTTCACCAATACATTTTCGGCAACAATCATCTGGGAAGTATGAAAAAATTCACTTTAATTGTAGGGGCATCTTTAATATTTGCTATTAGTGGCTGTAGCGGAAACACAGCCCAACCGACAAATACCAGTAGTGCATCAAGCGATCGCTGGGATACTGTCAAAAGCCGTGGTAAATTAATTTGCGGTGTCAGTGGCGAAGTCCCAGGGTTTAGTTTTGTCGGCACTGACAGCAAATACAATGGCATTGATGTAGATGTCTGTCGCGCCGTCGCAGCAGCTATGTTTGATAATCCAGAGGCAGTAGAGTTCCGTAACCTCACCGCCAAAGAGCGATTTACAGCCTTACAAACAGGAGAAGTAGATATCCTCAGCCGCAACACTACTTGGACACTCAGCCGCGCCACATCAGTCGGTTTAGAATTTGCCCCGGTAGTGTTTTACGATGGTCAAGCCATTATGGTTCGTAAAAATAGCGGCATTACATCTTTAGCTAACCTCAAAGACAAAGCCATCTGTGTACAAACAGGTACTACCACGGAGCAGAATTTAGCAGACCAAATGCGGAAACGAGGTATTACCTACAAACCAGTTGTATTTGAAGATATTAATGTTACCTTTGCTACCTATGCCGAAGGTCGTTGTGAAGCCGTCACCGCCGATCGCTCCGCTTTAGTTGCTCGCCGTACAACTCTCCCGAAACCAGAAGATAACGTCATTTTAGATGAAGTCATTTCTTCTGAACCCCTAGCCCCAGCAGTCGCCAAAGGCAATACCAAATGGCGTGATACCCTCACTTGGGTAGTTTTTAGCTTAATCAAAGCTGAGGAGTTAGGTATTAATTCTCAGAATGTAGGAGAATTAGCTACCAGCAATGATCCAGACATCAAGCGGCTGCTAGGAACTGAAGGCAATTTAGGGGAAGGACTAGGCTTACCCAATGACTTTGCCGCCAAAGTCATCAAACACGTTGGTAACTACGGCGAAATTTACGATCGCAACCTCGGCCCAAACACAAAACTCAACTTACCTCGCGGCCAAAATCAACAGTGGACAAAAGGCGGACTATTATATTCACCCCCATTTAGGTAATAACTATTATTGACTGTTGAGTGTTAACTGCGGAAGTTAAATCAGTTAGCTACTAGTTAATAACTGATTCATGCCCAATACCCAATGCCCATTAACTAATGACTAATTCCAAACCACCTTTATGGCGTGACGATCGCTTTTGGCAAATTACTGGACAAGTCATTGCTGTATTTTTAGCATTAGCTATAGTAGCAATACTATGGGGAAACCTGAATAGTAATTTACAGCAATTACGCATTCAGTTCGGATTTGATTTTCTCAAGCAACAAGCATCTTTTGATATTGGCGAAACCCTAATTTCTTATCAACCAACTGATACTTATAGTCGCGCCTTATGGGTGGGGCTAATTAACTCATTACGAGTGGCCATTTTAGGCATCATCTTCACGACTATTATCGGTATCATGGCTGGAATTGGCCGATTATCTGATAATTGGTTAGTACGGAAAATCATGCTAGTTTATGTAGAGGTTTTCCGTAATACACCCTTACTATTACAGTTGTTATTTTGGTACTTCGCCGTTTTTTTAAGCTTTCCCAAAATTGAAAATAAAATCACCCTGTGGGGATTTTTAGGGTTGAGCCAAAATGGCATTGAACTACCTTGGTTTACCCTATCTCCAGAGTTTGCTGCTTTGCTTTTGGGGTTAACCTTTTACACTGGTGCTTTCATTGCAGAAATTGTCAGGGGTGGGATTGCCTCAGTATCAAAAGGACAATGGGAAGCAGCGCGATCGCTAGGATTAAAATCCAGTTTAATCATGCGCTTAGTAATTTTACCCCAAGCTTTGCGAGTAATTATTCCCCCACTTACCAGTCAGTATCTCAATCTCACCAAAAATTCCAGTTTAGCGATCGCTATCGGTTTCCCTGACCTTTATTTTGTCGCTTCTACCACCTTTAATCAAACAGGTAAAGCAGTAGAAGTTATGTTAATACTTACCCTCACCTATCTCACCCTCAGCTTAACCATCTCCTTGATCATGAACCTATTCAATCGCCGAGTCCAGATCAAAGAAAGATGAAAAATCATACCAATGACGGCAGTTGCTACAAGTCGGGAAACCCGCCCATCGCACTGCCTCCCCAATCCCCTATGCCCCATACCCATTATTGACTAATGACTAAACAACTAACTTGGCTACGTAAAAATCTATTTAACAATTGGTACAACAGTTTATTAACTATCATCTGTTTACTATTGCTATTTTGGGTAGCACGAGGAGTCATAATTTGGGCTACCACTCAGGCACAGTGGACAGTAATTCAAGCCAATTTACATTTATTTTTAGTTGGTAGATATCCCCAAAGCGAATATTGGCGGATTTGGATTGTATTGGCAATTACTGCTACGTTAGGTGTTGTTACTGCGGGGGTATTTTTTGGTAAACAAAAATTTGCCATTACTAAATTAATTGCACCTTGGCTGGCTTATCTTTGGTTACTATCTTTCCCGATCATTTTGTGGTTAATTGGTGGTGGCTTTGGATTGTCACCCGTATCTAGTAATTTATGGAATGGGTTGCTACTGACTTTACTCATGGCCGCAGTTAGTATTGTACTTTCCTTTCCAATTGGGGTTTTACTCGCTTTAGGCAGAACTAGTAAATTACCTGTAGTTCGTTTGTTTTCTATTCTCTACATCGAAATCATTCGCGGTGTTCCCCTCATTGGTATTTTATTTCTTGCCCAAGTCATGTTACCCTTATTTTTCTCAGCAGAGGTGCGTTTAGACCGGGTATTAAGAGCGATCGCTGGGTTAGTATTATTCAGTGCTGCTTACATGGCAGAAAATGTCCGAGGTGGACTGCAATCGGTTTCCCGTGGACAAGTAGAAGCAGCTAAAGCATTAGGATTAAATACATTACTTGTAACTATATTTATCGTTTTACCTCAAGCTTTACGCGCCGTAATTCCCGCCATTGTAGGGCAGTTTATTGGCTTATTTAAAGATACTTCATTATTATCTCTAGTAGGCTTAGTGGAACTGACAGGTATTGCCCGTTCTATATTGGCACAACCTCAATTTATTGGTCGTTATGCAGAAGTATATTTATTTATTGGTTTGATTTACTGGCTATTCTGTTATTCCATATCACTAGCTTCTCGACGTTTAGAAAAACAGTTAAATCAATAGTTATTTATTAGCCCTATTCTTTACTTTCTCTACACCCTGATTTTGAGGTAAAAATCTATGAAAGAACAAGTACCCATAATTATTGCTGACGATGTTCATAAATGGTACGGAAAATTCCATGTTCTCCAAGGGGTAAGTTTAACAGTCTATCGGGGAGAAGTGGTAGTTTTAATGGGTCCTTCCGGCTCAGGAAAATCAACATTTATCCGCACATTTAACGCCCTAGAAGAATACCAACAAGGAAAAATTAACATTGATGGCATTACCCTCAGCCATGACTTACGAAATATTGACGCAATTAGACGAGAAGTGGGGATGGTATTTCAGCAGTTTAATTTATTTCCCCATTTGACAGTGCTGCAAAATATTACCTTAGCTCCCATTTGGGTGCGTGGCTGGAAAAAACCCAAAGCCGAAGAACTAGCGATGCAGCTATTAGAAAGAGTCGGAATCTTAGCTCAAGCGCATAAATACCCAGGACAGTTATCTGGTGGACAGCAACAAAGAGTAGCGATCGCTCGTGCCTTAGCTATGCAGCCTAAAATTATGCTATTCGACGAACCCACATCCGCACTAGATCCAGAAATGGTCAGAGAAGTATTAGATGTCATGCGAAACCTAGCCAGGGAAGGCATGACAATGGTAGTAGTCACCCATGAAGTCGGATTTGCCCGTGAAGTCGCCGACCGAGTAGTGTTAATGGATAGCGGTAACTTAGTGGAATCAGCCACACCCGAAAACTTTTTCACCAACCCCCAAGAAGAACGCACCCGTAAATTCCTCTCACAAATTCTTTAAACTCCGCGCTCCTACCCTACGGGTTCCGCCCTTGGCGGTATGCGCTTCCCAGCCTGCGGCAAGCCGCAAAAGCGTCTACCGCGTCCCTCTGCGTTTTATATTGATCTCATAACAATGTCCAAAATCCCAGCTACTTATCTTGAAGCTGACTACAGACCATCCACAAAAATTACCTCAACACGGAGGATGCCGATCAGAAAAATTATAAACTTAACTTTAAGTTAGGTAATAATTTATATCCAAGTTGTTACCTAAATAAATTTCAAGACCATGTAGATAATTTTGATGTATCTCAACTGTATTTTCAATTACAAATCTCTAGTAATGTTCAGGAAATGCGCGCAATTGTACTTATCCTTAATACATATCTACTAGTTTTCTGTCGCAAATTTAATTAATCACAAGAGAGTTGATGCTGATATCTTAGCTAAGTAAATACAATTATTTTGTAATAAACAATGTGTTAAATATATCTAACTATACTAATGTAGACAAGGATAATATTTACCGAATCTTCAAACAAAACACACTGACAAAAAAACAGTCTAAAGACAAAATGTAAATTATGAATGTCTTAATAGACGCTTTCCAGCAAAGAGCGATCGCCATTTTAAGACAAAAGTTATTCATGATCTAAAAATAGCCAGGGACTTCTGACTAAATTTGTTATGCGGATTTTAATCTACTCTTACAATTACTATCCAGAACCAATTGGGATTGCCCCACTGATGACGGAATTAGCAGAGGGATTGGTGAAACGGGGACATCAAGTGCGTGTAGTCACCGCCATGCCTAACTATCCTGAGCGTCAAATTTACGAAGGATACCGTGGTAAATTTTACGTCAATGAGTATAAAAATGGTGTCCAAATTCAACGTAGCTTTGTTTGGATTCGCCCACAACCTAAATTGATAGATCGAGTCTTGCTAGATGCTAGTTTTGTTATGACTAGTTTTTGGCCTGCCTTGTTTGGCTGGCGGCCTGATGTGATTCTTTCCACATCACCATCACTACCTGTTTGTGTCCCAGCTGCATTACTAGGATGGCTGCGGGCTTGTCCTGTAGTCTTAAACCTGCAAGATATTTTACCGGAAGCGGCTATCCACGTTGGATTATTGAAAAACAAGTGGCTGATCAAAGTCTTTTCAGTCTTAGAAAAATTTGCTTACTATAGTGCCACTAAAGTTAGCGTGATTGCTGATGGCTTTGTAGAAAATTTACTCTCTAAAGGCGTACCTCAACAAAAAATAGAGCAAATTCCTAATTGGGTTGATGTAAATTTTATTCGCCCTTTACCTAAAGACAATAACTCTTTCCGCGCCCAACACAACCTGAATGACAAATTTGTAGTCTTGTATTCAGGGAACATTGCTTTGACACAAGGCTTAGAAACAGTAATTAAAGCGGCGGCGATTTTACGCGACGTTCGAGAAATTGCCTTTGTGATAGTTGGTGAAGCCAAAGGCTTGCAGAGACTACAAAAGTATTGCTTAGATTGTGGTGCTGATAACGTCCTATTGCTACCATTCCAACCCCGTGAACATCTGCCAGAGATGTTAGCAGCCGCAGATGTGGGATTAGTAGTGCAGAAGAAAAACGTTATTTCCTTCAATATGCCATCAAAAATCCAAGTCTTACTTGCCAGTGGTAGGGCAATGATAGCTTCTGTACCCAAAAATGGTACAGCTGCCAAAGCAGTTAGACAAAGTGGAGGCGGTATTGTAGTTCCTCCCGAAGATCCCGAAGCTTTAGCAATGGCTACTTTAGACCTATACAAACACCCAGAAAAAGCTAAAACACTAGGTTACAATAGCCGCAAATATGCTATGGAGCAATATGCTTTTGAGCAGGCCTTAAATCAATACGAAAATTTGTTCTACTCTGTAACTACGGATACTGAAACACTAGAATCAGAAGTAGTTTCCAAACAAGAAGTTTAGCAGAACTGGTACAAGTGCCGATTTATACCTTATTACGATACAACGAGGGATTTCTAGAGAAAAAATATCCAAGTTAAAAACCGGGTTTTTTGTTTCAGAAACCCGTTTTTTGACGCACCCCACCCAACCATTAATTTCGGATAATTTATTTTCTGTTGTTCCCTTATCGGCTACATGAGAAAAATTGATAAAAATCCTTTATTCAGGACATATGGAGAAACTCTCTATGTCCTGTTTTTGTTTTGAACCAACAAGCATAATATCGTGTTCGGTTAAAGACTTATCATCAAGACTGCAAGGGGGCAGAGAGAGTTTTTTGTTTCTGCACAAGTCAGAGAATTATAACTAATTATCCGAACTTGATATAAATCACACTTGAGACAGAATCCAGTAAATTCAGTTATACTGTATACTGTTCACAGCAGATTTGATAGAGTTAAGCAAATAATAGCTATTTATTCTTGCGCTAATCATGCTGTAGTTTGCGTTAAAAAATACATTGCCAGATAAGTATTAATTTTTGATAAGTAGCCTAGTTTTATGGGTAACAGGTAGCCTGTTGTGAATGGAACGCCGCAAAAATCAACAGGTAAAAAACTCTAATCAGTGTTTCAATATATTAGCCAATCCCATAAACACCTGTTTTTTTGTTAGTATTCAAAAAAACGAACACACAGTTATCGTTTAGTTGTTGTTTGTCAGTAATTCTCAAAAAACGTCACAAAAGGGATAAATTACCTGAGGTTGAATGTCTGATTATTTCCAAGGAAATTTACCACTAAAATCCATCTCTGTCACCAATAGCGCACTCAAAAGTTCATTAAGTGAACATAATGAGAGTGAAAATCTCGCTTTGATGATCGCTGAAGCAGCGTCAGAACGTAAAGCTGGGGATATTATAGTCCTGAAGGTAGCAGATGTCTCCTACTTAGCAGATTATTTTGTGATGACAACTGGCTATTCTAGGGTGCAAGTAAGGGCGATCGCGCAATCAATTGAAGATAAAGTAGAAACTGAGTTGCAACGCCGCCCTTTAAGGACTGAAGGCAAAGCGGAAGGTAGCTGGGTATTGCAAGACTACGGCGACGTAATTGTACATATTATGATGCCAAAGGAACGGGAATTTTATAATCTAGAAGCATTCTGGGTTCATGCAGAACGTCTTTCCCTTCCCAACATTGAAGAAGGTGGTGGTAGTCCAATATGATTAATTCCTCACTGGCAAATTGCCCAGTACCCACAGAACAACAGCCGCTCAATGAGTACGAAGAGCTAAAAGCAGCTTGGCTATTCCGTGATTGCACTTTGAATTTGCAGCAGTATACCAAAAAACTAGCGTGGATTTGGGTTTTATCTTGGCTAGTAGCCGGGCCAGTGTCCGCCGCAAGCTTTCCACCAAATAAGCAATTGGTTCATTTTCTTCTGTGTGGTGCAGCTGGGGCCAGTATTGGAGTAATTTTGGTACTAGTACGTTTGTATTTAGGCTGGCTGTATATACGCGATCGCCTATACACTACAACTGTATTTTATGAAGAATCAGGCTGGTATGACGGTCAAACATGGCTCAAACCCCAGGAAGTGTTAAACCGTGATCGCTTGATTGTCACCTACGAAATCAAACCCATTCTCCAACGGTTACAATTTACATTCGCTGGCTTGGCGGGAATGTTTGTTACTGGTACTATAGTTTGGCATTTGTTTTAAATAGTTATTAGTCATTAGTGATGAGCTAATGACTAATAACTAATGAATAATAACTAAAAAGTGATAGATGTAACCCATGACAATGGGAAAACGAACTCAAGCGGCAGCACTGGAAGTCCGGTTGTTGCGAGAAGGCATTATTGAATCAAGGCATATAGTCCAGGCGGTTGTATGCGACGAACGGGGGCGAGTGTTAACTGTCGCAGGTAACGCGGAAACAGCTACGTTTGTGCGTTCAGCATTGAAACCATTTCAAGCACTCGCTGTCACGACTACAGGCACACTGGAACGTTATGATCTAAGTGATCGGGACTTAGCCATTATCACCAGTTCTCATAGAGGAACTATCGAACAAGTCCGACAGGTATTTAATATCCTGTGGCGAGCAGATTTAGATCCCTCAGTCCTCCAGTGTCCCATACCCCAGGACAAACGCAGCCCTCTGGAATACAACTGTTCTGGCAAACACGCGGGGATGTTGGCTGTATGTCAGCAGCGTCATTGGCCATTAAATAATTACTTGGATCGTAAACACCCAGTACAGCAATTAATTGTTGGGAAGATAGCAGAATTACTCCGAATGCCTGCTGAAGAATTTATCAGCGCGCATGACGACTGCGGCGCACCCACCTATCTGATGCAATTGGGGCAAATCGCCTCCTTATATGCGCTATTAGCCGCTAGTAATAACGTAGATATGGAGCGCATCGTCCGCGCCATGACTCATCACCCCGCAATGGTAGCTGGCGATGGGGAATTTGACACAGAATTAATGCGCCTCACCCCTGGGGAACTAGCCAGCAAATCTGGCGCGGAAGGTGTTCAGTGTATTGCTAGGCTCGGTGAAGGCATGGGCTTGGCAATCAAAGTCATGGATGGTTCTAAACGTGCTAAATGTGCCGTTGCCATTCACCTGCTGCAACAAATGGGCTGGATTACCCCCAGTGTTGCCGAAAGCTTGGCGGAAAAGTTCATGAACCCAGGTAAATACACACGTCTAGAGGTCGTCGGAGAATTATCGTTTTTATAGTTGTCAAACTTGAAATTTCGAGTTATACTTGAAAAGTCAAGAGCGACGCGGGATAGAGCAGCCTGGTAGCTCGTCGGGCTCAACTAGCAAAACTAATTACGCGCTTATTAGTTTGTTTTGCAGTGGGCGGTACATGAAGAAACTCATGTGCGATTACCTGTCAAACTCGGGGAAGCCAATAGCGCGGTAATCCCGAACCAAGCTCTCGGAAGAGAGAAGGTGTAGAGACTGGAAGGCAGGCACCCTAACGATAACGCCGAGGGTGAAGGGACAGTCCAGACCACAAACCAGTTAATCTGGGCAACGAAAGTTGTAGATGGTAAGCATAACCCGAAGGTCAGTGGTTCAAATCCACTTCCCGCCACCAAATTTAAAATAAAACCCTGTAGTCTTTAAAGATTATGGGGTTTTGTTTTATGCTGATATAAGTTATTTCGTCTGACCAATGGACACAAAGCTGAGGGGAGACATATACCAATTCAAAATTCAAAATTCAAAATTCAAAATTAAGAAATCCAGCTTTTACAAGGGTTTCATAGTTTGGATATGTTACGAATTTTGGAAAATAGGTAATAAAGCGTGGCTGGGGTGTTTTAAAACCAATCGGCGATCGCCTGCCATACGATTTAGTATTTGATATAGAGGGAACTTTAGTTAAAATCCAAGTCAAGTATGCTTGGTTGCATGAGCCATCTGGTAATTATGTTGTAGACAATCGCCGCACTAAAACAAATCGCCGACTCATGCTTAGAGCAACATATCAACCATCAGACTTTGATTTTGCCCTAGCGTACATAGAACCACTTGATATTTTCTATGTCTTTCCGGTAGATGTGTTTATCGGCTATGGTAGCGAAATACACCTTGTCGAAACCGAAAAACGCCAGCGTCAACCCCGTTCGGCAAAATATCGTGAGGCTTGGGAGTTAATTTTACCTTTACAAGTCGGTGCAGTAGGGTTTTGATTTATTGTTGAGTTGGAAGATTCCAAAAACTTTGGAGAGTCATGGTTGTGAAGTTACAGCGACCCATTTTAATAGGAGGATTAGGATTATCCTTTTCCTTATGGATGGTGCAAAGTTGGCATCATTCAATTATGCAGGTAGGTGAGCTAAGTTTAGTCAGTCTCTTAGCTGTAGGTGGTGGTTTGTGGCTGTGGAAGCGTAACTTCCCCCATGACCATGCAGAACAACCGAGTGGTATCATTACTGATCGGGAAACAGCAGTGAATGCGATCGCTAAAACTGAAGTTGTGATTAATCAGTTAGGGCAAGAAGCTGTCAACCATCCAGCTTTAGAGACACTGAAAACACAGCTAGCCGCATTACCTGTAGAGTTAGACAGACAAGATTTGAAATTAGCTGTGACTGGCGGTAAATCCGTTGGTAAAAGTACCTTAATTCAGGTGCTACAGTCTAGTGATTGGCAAGAAACACAGCAAAGAGTTAGCTTCCAAGAAACAACACCTTTGTTTCGAGAGGTAGAATCTTCTGATGCTGCTATTCTCACAGAAACAGCAAAATCAGACTTAGTTTTGTTCTTAACTAACGGTGATTTGACTGATTCGGAATTTCAAGCCTTAAAACAGTTAACAGCAACTAATCAGCCACAAGTCTTAGTTTTCAATAAACAAGACCAATATTTGCCTGATGAGCGTGCTAGCATTTTGCAGTCATTAAAACAACGTCAGCAGGATCATGTAGTCGCGGTTTCAGCTGCTCCTGTGGCGGTGAAAGTGCGGAAACATCAGGCTGATGGGACTGTACAAGAATGGATGGAACAGCCAGCAGCAGATATTCAGCAGTTGACACAGCAATTGAATGAGATTTTAGTACAGCAAAGTCAACAGTTAGTGTGGACAACCACCACTAGACAGGCTCTGCTGTTGAAAGCTGAGGCGAAAAATTATTTAAATGGGGTAAGATGCGATCGCGCTACCCCAATTATTGAACAATATCAGTGGATAGCTGCGGCTGCTGCTTTTGCTAACCCAGTGCCAGCACTGGATATTTTAGCAACGGCGGCGATTAATGCTCAAATGGTAATGGATTTGGGTAATATCTATCAGCAGAAATTCTCCCTAGAACAAGCGCAAACTGTAGCGGGAACAATGGGAAGTTTGATGCTGAAATTAGGTTTAGTCGAACTTTCTACTAAAGCTATTAGTACAGTTCTGAAAAGTAATGCTGTCACCTTTGTCGCTGGTGGTTTAGTGCAAGGTGTGAGTGCGGCTTATCTGACTAGAGTCGCAGGTTTGAGTCTCATTGCATATTTTGAACAGCAAGAAATTGCTTTAGATTCTGGTAATAATTTGAACTTAGATAAATTGCGTCAAACCTTACAAAATGTCTTCCAACAAAATCAGCAGTTAGCTTTTCTACAAGGTTTTGTGAAGCAAGGGGTGAAGCGATTAGTACCAGAAGTTGTGGGATAATTTCGCGCATTCGCCCTTGGCGTTCCGCTTGCGGTAGGCGCAAAGACGCAAAGAAGATTCTTTTGTGTCTTTGCGCTTTTGCGTGACTATATTTATTTTTGTAAATCGAAAAGACCTCGAACTCAGGCTAGTTAATCTTGAATGCTGGCTCGAATATCTTTTATAGTCATCATTAATGTTAATGGTTCTATTGGTGATAATTGAAACCTATGTTTTAAATAAAAACTTTTGGCTTCTTCATCTTTAGCATGAACCAAAATACATCTAATTCCAGCTATTTGAGTTACTTTTAAAGTCCTAAAAATAGCATCTCTTAATAAGCCTGCTCCTATGCCTTGTCCTTCCCATTTGCTGTCTACAGCTAGTCTACCAATGAGCATACAAGGTATAGGGTCTGGTGCATTGCGTTTAGCTTTGCTAGTAGCTATGAAATGAGCAACAGAAGAAGTTGCTAAACAGTAATAGCCTATGACTTGATTTTCAATAGTAACTACGTAAGTTCTCGCAGTATCACCTTCGCTTTTTAAAGCTTTTTCCTTCAGCCATTTATTCAGAGTTTCTGATTTAGAATTAAACTCTAATACATTATGTTCAGGAGTAATTAGCTGAGGAGGATTAATACTTTTCGTTTCTTTCATCATTAATCCCAAGGCGATTTTGTCTTTAAGAATTTACGCAATTCTTCATCGGCTTGAGGTGGTGAATCTAAAATTGCTAGAAATTCTTGATATTTTTCTTCGTCTAAGGTAAAGAATGTATGGTTGCAAATTATGTTCTTAGCTTCTCTACAAGCTACTTCTAACATAAAGTCAGAACGGCTCTTACCCAGAATAGATGCGGCATAATCAATTAAATCCCGTTGTTGCTCTTGAACTCTAATGTTAATGACTTGGTTGCGGCCAAGGTTATCCATGTTAGAACGGGAAACCATTGTTTGTCTAATCCATCATTTGTATAACATTGCTTGGTGTTACCGAATGAAGTCGCGCTTTGATTTCGACAACACCTCATAATCTAATATAGATTTTTGTGTATACAACGTCAACACATGATGCGATCGCTCTACAACAACCCCCGATAGCGGATAAAAATTAACACCACAGCCCAAGAACCCAAGGCGACTTTGATGGCGACGATAATATTTAATATGGGGAGAACGCCACCACTAAATAATTCTCCTAATTGTCCGTGTGGTAACTCATATCCTGCTAGGGTAATTACTGATAGAACTATAAAAAGCAATACCGAAACCTTCTCCCAGGTGGCGGCGTGCCAACGTTGGTAGATTTCCTGCATCCAAGGGTAGGATGAGGTAATTGCTATTAGTCCGATCGCAGTTCCTCCTGCTACACCAGCTGCAAAACCACCACCAGGGCTAAGATGTCCGCGAATCGCTAGTTCAATTCCTACTAGGGCGGTAATTGTTGCTCCTAAACGCGCTAAAACAATGGATGGTTGGTCTTTGAATTGATAGATCGTGCAGGATGGATTTTCGTTAGATAGGAGGTAATTTGAGCCTAAGATGGCGATGGTAAATACAATCACCTCAAAGATAGTGTCGTATAAACGATTGCGGAAAATAATTCCTGAGACGGCGTTGGGAACACCACTATCTTGAACTACCATGTCCACAATCGAAGCGTGTGCTGAATCGAGTTCGGGATTGGGTAGAACTAACATTTTGACGTACAGTGCTATTCCCGCAATGATGTATATCCATTTCATGAATGTTGCTCCTGTAAGTCGGAAACGTTTACGTAAGATAGGCTTGTTGGTGGTGTGGCGAGTTCGGTTTTGATGATGTCGTAAAGGCGTTGGATTCTAATTGTGGTGTGATATTCTCTATCTCCAGGGACGCAGGTAGCGTGAATTTCTTTTTCGATCAACGCTCTTTCCAAGGCTTGGGTATTGGTGTAAGGAACGATTTCTAAACGCAAATAGTGTTTTTTGACAACAGCGCGTAAAGCGTCAATAACTTCCCCTGAATCTTCATCTTGCTCCTCTGTTGACTCATCTTGAATCACCCCCAGACGCATCACCATTGATGAACGTACCGCCACCGCATAGAGGGTAATCGCCAACATCGTACCCATTAAGGCTTCGGTTAAAGCTACATCCACCGCGCCTAAAACTGCATCTACCATTGCGGCTATAGCACCCAGTACCCCACGAATGATTAAAGCGTGGTAGGGATTAGCTTGAGTTACAACCATTCCCGCCGCTAACGGTAGCAGGGCAATAATTATATATAGATAGGTGTCATTCATTGTTACCCTCTTCATAGGAACAGTGCGCCAATACGTAACCCAGCATGGTATTCCACATTGCTAAACAAATGATTCCGAGAATGAGTAACGGCCATTCTCTGGGTATTTTGAGCAGCAATCCGACAACCATCAGCATCGAGCCGAGGGTATCGGAGACGGAAAGACCATGTAGTTTATATAAGACTGAGCGATCGCTAACTAGATGCGACGTTCCCCAAAACCAGAAAATTAGACCGATAAAGATACAGGTGTAACTGAGAAAGTTGATCATACTTCGTTCAAGCGTTTCAGTATTTGTGCTAGAAGCATTAAAGCCGCATTACCTATACTCAAAATAATCACCGCCACTACACCAATCATCCAGTCATCGCGGAGGACGGAAACGAACAAAATCATGATGGCGACCTTGCTGGAAATGCTGGCTAAAGCCAACATTTTCTGCCAGACTTCATCAGTCTTCCACGCTTCATAAATGGGGATGAGCAAAGCCACAAGCATAGCAATGATGGCGATTTCCAGGTTCATGCTTTTTTCCTCGGTTGAATCTGGTGGACTTCGTACCAACCTTCTTCGCGGTAATTGGTGACTATGGTTTTGGGTGTAAAGGTAATGATGAAAATATCTAAGAACACAAGATTAGGCGATCGCTTGGGTTTGACGTGTTCGAGAATGATTTCTTCATGTTGATGGGGACGGAACATAATTTCAAAGGCTTCCAGGTAAGCGACGGGAATAGCTACGATGATTTTGACGATTACCTGTAGCCAATCTTTTAATTTATCTGGTGATGTGTAAACGCGTGGCAATAACAGAGCAATGGCTACACCGATCAGAATATTTGTCAAACTCACATTAGCTGTGAGTAGTAACCAAATTACCAGTCGTAATATGAAATACCCAATCATGTCATTGCCATCCAAAATACTAGGATTAAAATCAGACTCATCGCCCCAATTAAATGGTCAAATTCTTCCAAGACACGGGGTAGATAGACAGCTACCCGTTTAAAAATGAAATTATGAGCTAACCACCCTCCAGCAATGATGGCGATCGCTTTGATGATGTCATTCAGGTTATACGCCTGAAGATAGATGACATTACTTGCCAATAGTCCACCAATCAACAGGGTAACGGCTAGCCAAAAACCTGGTTTAACTAGTTGTTCGCCCTGGGGTTTATGGGGGAGAAAGATGAATTTAGCAAAGGTAATGGCTGTACCTACTGCGCCGACATTCATGGCGATCGCTTGCCAAGGAAGCAGATTTTTCATAGTCAACACCTTGGCCCCAAAACCGCATAATAGGGGTAAACCAGAAATGGAGAGGCTGGCTATCACTAAGGGAATCCAAATACTCGTATCAATCTGCTTTTGTTGCAGTTCCTTAAAGTTGCGGCTGGGTAGTGTACCTGCACTCAAAAACAGGGATGACTTAACTAACCCGTGTGCTAGGGTATAAAATCCACCTACTTCTGGAGCAGCAATAATCCAACCTAACTGGGAAATGGTACTCATAGCCAGCATCCGTTTGCTGTCTTTCTCAAATACTGCATAGAAAACTCCCATTAACGCTGTCCCTACACCGAAAATCCTCACAATGGTATCGATTTCTTCAGAGATAGCAGCGCAACGCAACAGGGGTAAAACGCTGGCTTTAACAACAACTCCCGATAGTAAAGCGGATACAGGGGTTTCTGATTCCGAGTGGGTTAAGGGTAGCCACAAGCCGGAAACAAAGATTCCCGCTTTCCCCAATAGTCCCAGAAACAGCAGGGCTAATGCTTCTGGTGGTGCGTCTTTTAAACCAGCAAAAGCAAAGGAATGGTGTGTTTGATAAACTAGTACCGCGCCTACTAGATAAAACAACATCACGGTGTTACTGACAAACAGATAACGCAAACCCACCCAAATTGAGCGATCGCTGCGGGGATAGGCAATTAACAAAAATGCCGCAATCCCGCTTACTTCTAAGCCTACGTATAAACTCATGAAATCCGCACAGACAAAGGCAGCATTCAAGCTACCATGCAAAATAATTGTCTGGGCATAAAAGAAGGCATTTTTATCGCTGTACCAACAGTAGAGAATGACAGCCGCCGTTACTATGGCGTTAGTTAAGATAAAATAGCCGCTTAACTGATCAGCCTGCAATTGCACCCCGAAATTATCAAGTAAATTCAGGGTGATGGGCGATTTTTCTAGGAATAACTGTACAGCATAGGCAAAAGAAGCGATCGCCCCCAACAAGGTGAGATAGCGATTGAGTTTGGGGACTAAAAAAATCAAAAACCCCAAAAAAAATGGTAGTGCAATCCAAGCGATCGTGATCGTGTTCATCATGGCGTGTTGTTCTTCTCAATCTCACTAGTTTCCAAGGTGGGATTATCCCGTGATAATTTCATGACACCGACCAGCATTAATGCTTGAATCGAAAAGCCAATCACAATCGCTGTCAAAATCACCGCTTGAGGAACTGGATCGGAGTACGCAGGATTTTCGACTTTGCCCACAATTGGTGAAAATAAACCATCTCGTGATGCAATCAGTACGTAGTAGGCAATCACCCCCGTACTCATCACATCCATAGAGACGATTTTCATCAACAGATTTTTTTTTAAGATGATGCCGAAAAAGCCGCACAATATTGTTGCGAATACAAAGGCTTCTAACACAGGAATTATTGATTGGGTAAGGGTAGGCAGTAATAATCTGGGTATGAAAGATATTTGCTTGTTTTAGTTTAATTTAATTAATATTTTTTTGATTCATTCCTTTTATTGTTTGATTTTGTTAAGAACGAGGAATTAAAAAAAAATTCAGACTCAATCAAAATTTTTTCTCTGAAACATTTAAACCCAGGAATTGCAGTTATTCTACAAAAGTTTAAATAAATCTAAACTTTAAACAATCTTACTATCAATCACTATACCTGTTATCATAAAAATATCTTATGTAAATCATTGGATATCACCAGGAGTATTGGGAATCGCTTTGATGAATATGTAGTCATGTTTCATGATTTCAGAGTTATTGGCAATCTCTTTTCCATATCTCCCCTCTAACAATTAATAAATTTTATAAGTGAGCCGAAAATCTACAAATGATTTTTATTCCTCATATTTTCTCGTTCTTTTCTGGTTCAGGTTTTCTAGACTTAGGTTTTGAAACAGGCGGTTTTAATATCGTCTATGTCAATGAAATCTTTTCCCCATTTATGGCGGCATATCGTTATTCACGGGAGATGCTGAAATTACCATCACCAGAATATGGATATCATCATGGAGAAACAGGAGATATAACTCAACTGTTCGCAGGTGTACAAGCACAGCAGCTTCAAGAGTTAGTTCAAGATTGCCACCATTCAAATCATATTGTAGGTTTTATTGGTGGCCCGCCTTGTCCTGATTTCTCCATTGGAGGTAAAAATCGGGGTTATTTGGGAGAGAATGGCAAACTTTCGGACGCTTATGTGGAATTAGTTTGTCGAAATTCACCAGATTTCTTTTTATTTGAGAACGTTAAAGGTTTGTGGCGCACAAAGAAACACCGTCAATTTTTTGAATCTCTAAAACTTAAGTTACAACAAGCAGATTATGTACTCACAGAAAATTTAATTAATGCCATTGAGTATGGTGTCCCTCAAGATAGAGAAAGAATCATTTTATTGGGATTCCAAAAAAGTTTTTTGGATGATATTGGCATCAAATTTATTAGTGATTCTGGATTATCATCTCTTAATTTTCCCTGGTTGAATCATATTTTGTATCCTCAAAACCAGGTTTTTGCTTATCCTTGGAGTCAATGCGAACCATTTCATGAGGATTCTGTAATGCCTTGTCCTGATGGTATTCCGCAAGCACTGACAGTGGAATATTGGTTTAGAAAAAACGCTGTCTCAGCACATCCTAACGCTCATCATTACTTTCAACCCAGAGCAGGTATGCAAAAATTCGCCAGTATTGCGGAAGGTGATGATACAAAAAAATCTTTTAAACGTCTACATCGCTGGCGTTACTCTCCCACAGCTTGTTATGGCAATAATGAAGTACATTTACATCCTTACAAAGCCAGGCGAATTTCTGTGGCGGAAGCTTTAGCAATACAATCTTTACCTGCTAATTTTGTTTTGCCAGAAAATATGTCCTTAACCAATATGTTTAAAACTATAGGTAATGGTGTACCATATTTGGCATCAAAAGCATTAGCTCAAAAAATTCTAGATTTTTTAGGATCTGGTTCGGAAAAATTACAGATTTTAAATTAAGGTAATCAAAGATCATCTAGATTATGAAAATAGTATATTTTCCTTGATGCTGGAGGGTAAGTATTACTGAAAATATTTTGGTTCAATGTTAAGTAAAACACCTATCTCATCTGCTTGTACTCAATATTCGGTATACACGACTGAGCCTGTAGTGAGTTTTCAGGTTAGACTCGGAATAGATATGGTTTAATTAATTATAAGAATCTTAATTTTTTATAAAGACTTATAGTTCAATTAGTTGGTTAAAAAACGATGGCAGCAGACTATCCAGATATTGATATTGCGCCATTTATCGATCATGCCCTGTTAACGCCAACAGCTACTCCAGAGCAGGTTGAGCAATGGTGTCAACAAGCAGATAGATTTAATTTCGCGTCGGTTTGTGTGTATCCTGTGTATGTCAAACAAGCGGCAGAACTTCTACATGGTAAAAAGCCAAAAGTCTGTACAGTGATAGGTTTTCCCACTGGAGCGACAACTGCGGCTGTGAAGTTGTATGAAGCTCAAGAAGCGGTAGAAAACGGAGCTACGGAATTAGATTTAGTCATGAATTTAGGCTGGCTGAAAGTTGGTAAAACTGACGCTATTCACCGAGAAATTGCCGAAATTTGTGAAGAAACCGGGCAAACCGTGAAAGTGATTTTGGAAACCAACCTGCTGACGGATGCAGAAAAAAAACTAGCAGCCGAAATTGCAATGGACGCAGGCGCAGCCTTCCTGAAAACTAGTACAGGTTGGAGTGGTGGGGCTACGGTGTCAGATGTGCGGTTGTTGAAGGAAGTAGCACGAGACAGGGTAGGAATTAAAGCATCAGGAGGGATTCGCACCTTGGAGCAAGCTTTAGACTTAATCTTGGCAGGTGCTACTAGATTAGGCACATCTCGCGGTATTGATTTGATCCTAGAGCGCGATAACCTAGAAAAAGGTCGATAGTCTGAAGATCATTTGTCATTGATGGTTTGTCTTATACATAATGACTAGTGATTTATGGCTAATAACTAATAACTAAGTAATGAGTAAGACCTATAAAGCAACGGGTATTAATCTCAAAACCCAGGTGCTGGGAGAATCGGATAAGATTGTGACCATTTTGACACGAGAATTTGGTTTGATTCGAGCAGTAGCTCCAGGGGCGCGTAAACATAATTCTAGTTTGGGCGGTAGAAGCGGAATGTTTGTCGTCAACGAACTACTGATTGCTAAAGGGCGATCGCTCGATAAAATTACACAAGCTCAAACAGTCAAAACTTATCCGGGTTTGGCTCAAGATTTGGGAAAATTAGCTGCTAGTCAGTATCTAGCGGAAATAGTTCTTTGTCAGGCGTTGAGCGAACATCCCCAAGAAGAACTATATGAATTGCTCAATGAACATCTCCGGCGTTTGGAAGCTTTACCAAGAAATCAGCCGTCTAGTATCTTAGCCTGCCTAGCTCATGCCGTTTTCCACCTCTTCGCCTTAGCAGGACTCACCCCCCAAGTTCAAACCTGTTGTATAACGCAACGCCATATTACCCCTGACTTGACAAATCCTCACTGGCAAGTAGGGTTTAGCATCTCATCTGGTGGCATTGTATGTTTAGAAGCCTGGGAGAGTTTGCGGAAAGAAGCCAGTCGCAGGGCAGGGGGCAGGGAGCAAATCAATTCAAAATTCAAAATTCAAAATTCAAAATTGAATGCCCAGTCCCCAATCCCCAATGCCCAATCCCCAAAAGCTTACCAAACCGTTGTCCATCGTCAAGAAATCCCCGTTATTTCTGTAAGATTAAATTCTTTGGAACTAGGAATGCTCCAACAGCTCTCACAACCAGAGATAATGCAAAGTAGCACTACCAAAGATGAAAGCTGGTTATCTGTAGAGCAGATTTTACGCCAGTATGCTCAATATCATTTAGGTCGCCCTATTCGCTCTGCCACTTTAATCGATTCTTATTTTGCTGCCAACCATCATGATGCAACCGTCTGATTTTGATACGAAAATTCTGCCGTTGTCACCCACTCACGCCAAAAAACAGAATAGGGCATCAGCTCCGACTGCACCAAATTACTTAAGTGCTGTTCCCCATTCCCTACCTATTCACACCTCTAACCCAGAAATTTCCGGTGAAGATATTGCTCACCAAGAGAAATCTTGGACATCGGAAAAACCTAAAACTGATCTACCAAAGCCGTTGACTCTGAGTCAGCCAGATCAAAATCACCATCATGACGAACCAAGTCGTGGAGATAGCCAGCCAGATACCGCTACTCTCAAAACACAATCAACTTCATCAGGCGATGGTGGGGTAGATAATCAAGATAATCAAGGTTTTGGGGCTGTATTCAAAAATCCTAATTTTCTCGCGCTTTGGGGTGGTCAGGTTTTTTGTCAACTGGCAGATAAAGTTTACTTAGTATTGATGATTGCTTTGATTAATAGTGAGTTTCAAGGCAGTAATCAAAGCATCAGTGGTTGGGTGTCAGCGTTAATGATGGCTTTCACGATTCCGGCTGTGCTGTTTGGTTCGGTGGCTGGCGTGTTTGTAGACCGATGGTCAAAAAAGACTGTGTTAGTAGCTACCAATGCTTGGCGGGGAATTTTGGTGTTGGTGATTCCCTTGCTGTTGTGGTTAACTCATGATTGGCAACCTATTGGAGTGATACCTGTCGGTTTTGCGATTATCTTGGCTGTGACTTTTTTAGTGTCTACATTAACGCAGTTTTTTGCCCCGGCAGAACAGGCGGCGATTCCTTTAGTGGTGAAAGAACAGGATTTACTCTCCGCTAATTCCTTATATACAACGACAATGATGGCATCAGTCATTGTCGGGTTTGCCGTCGGAGAACCACTATTAGCCTTGGCAGATAGCATTTGGGCCCAACTCGGTGGAAATAATGGCTTTGGAAAAGAACTTTTGGTGGGTGGTAGTTATGCGATCGCTAGTATTATTTTGTTATTGTTAGCAACCCACGAAAAAACCCACGCACCGGAAACTGAATTTCCTCACGTATTTTCAGACTTGAAAGACGGCTTACGCTACCTCAAAGAGAATTATCATGTGCGTAATGCTTTACTGCAACTGACAATTTTATTTTCTGTCTTTGCTGCCCTCACAGTTTTAGCTGTGCGGATGGCAGAAATTATCCCTGACTTAAAAGCTTCCCAGTTCGGCTTTTTATTAGCGGCTGGTGGTGTGGGAATTGCAGCTGGGGCAACGATGATTGGTCAGTTTGGCCAGCGTTTTTCCTATAATCAACTCAGCTTATTTGGTTGTATGGGAATGGCAGTATCTTTAATGGGTTTGTCTGTATTTACAACCCAACTATGGTTAGTTTTACTATTAGTCGCACTACTAGGTGTATTTGGTGCTTTAGTGGGTATCCCCATGCAGACGACTATTCAAACCGAAACCTTACCCGAAATGCGCGGTAAAGTCTTTGGCTTACAAAATAATGTCGTAAATATTGCTCTATCTCTACCTCTAGCATTAGCAGGAGTTGCCGAAACCTTTGTCGGTTTAAAAGCCGTGTTTATGGGATTAGCTGCAATCGTGATTTCGGGCGGTATTTTGACTTGGTTTAACTCCCGTGATTAGTATCAGCTACTTAGCTAAAATTATTTACAAATGAAAGGCGATCGCTCTTGCATAGAAACCAAAACCTTTCATGCTAAACTAATCTCATAAAAATTTGATGTCACCTTGCTGGGTATCATTTTGATACTAACTAGGAAACTTTGTTTTCAAGGTAGTTTTAAGTACAGGTGAAAAAAACAATAAATAAGTCCATAACCTATCTGCTTTAGTACAGATAAAGTCAGAAATTATGATTATTTATCGTGACAACACATACTAAATTAACAACCAGCAAGTAAACACATAAAACAACAAAATTCAAAATCAATAATCAACCCTGCTTTTCTGATAGCGGATAAAGAATGCGTATAGCCTGGATTGGAAAAAAGTCACCCTTTTGTGGCAACGTCACTTACGGTAGGGAAATCACTAACTCTTTGTTAGATAGAGGGCATCAAGTTAGCTTTCTCCACTTTGCTCAAGAAGAATCTGAAAGCGATAACTGGCCTAATTTTCAAGAAGTTTCTCTGCCTTTTATTTATAAGTCGCAGGTTTACACTATACCGACTCTGAAAGCCACAAAAGTTTTAACTGACTCACTCAGAGAAATCAAACCAGATATTGTCCACGCTTCCTTGACTTTATCTCCCCTTGACTTTTTTTTACCAGAAATTTGTGACCAATTAAATTTACCCCTCGTGGCGACATTTCACACGCCATTTGCAGGGAAAGGGGCAAAGTTAATTTCAGGGACACAACTTTTGGCCTATCAACTCTACGCACCTTTTTTAGATAACTATGATAGGGTGATTGTGTTTTCACAAATTCAACGAGAATTGTTAGCCAATATGGGTGTACGCGAGCAAAAAATCGCAGTTATTCCCAATGGTGTAGATGTTGATAAATATTGCCCTGGTTATTCCACAATTAAAACAGAATTTAAAGCAGAACGTTTATTTGTTTATCAAGGCAGACTCGCTCCCGAAAAAAATGTAGAATCATTGCTGAGAGCTTGGAAGCAAGCCAAAATGGGTGCGGGTAGTAAATTATTAATTGTTGGTGATGGCCCGTTAAGAAGTTCCTTAGAACCATTTTATGGCGTTGATTACAATATTATTTGGTTAGGATTTATCGCTGAAGAAGAAAGGCGCATCGAAATTTTACGGGGTGCAGATGTATTCATTTTACCTTCTTTAGTAGAGGGCTTATCCCTATCTCTATTAGAAGCAATGGCTTGTGGTTTAGCTTGTATAGCCACAGACGTTGGTGCAGATGGGGAAGTATTAGACAAAGGTGCAGGTGTAGTAATGAATACTAAAACAGTGCGATCGCAATTACGCACTCTGCTACCCTTATTCCAAGATCATCCTGAATTAACAACTTTACTCGGACAAAAAGCCAGAAACCGTGTTTTAGACCTGTACACCCTCAGTAAAAATATTACTCATTTAGAAGAACTGTATCGTGAAGTTTTAGCACAGCGACCGATAAAACTGAGTTGGGGAGCTTAAAAATTGAAGATGTAGGCGATAGGAAATATTAGATAAGAATAAAAAATCTAAAATGTAGGGTGCGTCAGTAGGAGAAACCCTAAGCACACCAAAAAAATATTCATACTGACGCACCTTTATAACTTTTTCTTCCTACTGAAACCAGCATAGAAACAATGACACAATCTCTAGAAAAATGATTTACATTTGATGAGTTTTTAGATTTTTTGGCAAAACAACCAGAAACTATTCGCTATGAATTACATGATGGAGATATTATTCAAATGCCGCCACCGCCAGGGCAACATGAGCAAATAGTAGCATTTTTAACAATGATTCTGGGCTATGAGTGTCTTCGTCTTAAACTTAATTACGGTATACCTAAAACCGCTACAGTGAAGCCAGAACATAAAACATCAGGGTACTATCCAGATGTTTTATTAATGAATTTTTCTAACTTGAGAAATGAACCACTGTGGGAGAAACAATCAATCCTTAGTCAGCCAGATTCCATCCCATTAGTAATTGAAGTTGTCAGTACTAATTGGAGAGATGATTATCATAAAAAGTTTGCTGACTATGTTGGGCGAAGCCCTTCCCGAAGGGTAGAAATGGGTATTCGAGAATATTGGATTGTAGATTATGCAGCTTTGGGTAGTAAAGAGTTAATAGGCGACCCCAAACAGCCAACAATCACAATTTACTCTTTAAGTGATGAGGGAGAATATCGTGGTAAACAGTTTAGAGGAAATGACCCTATAGAATCCCCAACATTCTTAAATTTAAATCTAACTGTTGAGCAAATTTTTGACTGTGTTATTGAGTGATAACTGAAGAGAGCAAAAGGGTTGGCATGACATTTGATGAGGTTCAACCCATATGTTCTAGTCTAGGACGGACTTCTGACGTTATCATCGAGTTATCGCTTTATTTTTTAGAAATTTCTAAAGCCCAACCCAAATTAGTTGGCTGTTCATAAACCCGCTTTAAAGTATTGACATCTCTAGCAGAAATTGGTGGAGAATTACGCACTTGCGAAAAGTAAAGTGCGTCAGTTTCTAGGGGACTATGACCCCAAATTCCCAAAGCGTGACCGAGTTCGTGCCGGGAAGCAGCTAAAAGATGACGACCAGTTTGGCTAGGACTTAATAAAATGCTGAATCGGTGTAATAAAACATCATTGCTAGTATATAACTCGTAGCGGGTAAGAGCAGAACGCGCACGGGGAATCCTATCTTCACGGGAAAATTCCAGAGGTGGGCTTTTGCGCTCAATGGTAATATCGGCTATTTCTGATGATTCTACTACTAGTAAAGGTAAATAATTATTCCACTCTTGGACAGTTTGTAAAACACTATCAACCCACAATTGAGCCTGTTGATTATTAATTCCTGTTGGTTGTTTGATATGTACTTTTACAGGAAATTGTGACCATACTAAATAACCGACTTCAGTTTTAGCTATTTGAGAAAAGTAGTCACCGCTATTGGTGTTATCTTGCCATTGAGCAAGTGTTGGCGGTAAGGGATAAGGTTTAGCTGGAGGTAGTTTTGCAGATACAGCAAAAGAATAGGAACTAGTCAAAACAACTAGCAGCCCTGTGCTGATAGCTAAAACTAGGGCTGCTAGTAACTGCTTGTTCATGAACTTCTTCAGGGTATTAGGGAACTCCAAAAGATAAGTTTCTCCAATTTCTCGACTTCAGACAACTGTGTTTCCCCCTGCTCCCCTGTGAACACAGCGATGGAATATTGTTTTAGTTGCAAGCCCTTATTTTAGCCAACCTGCACTTAAAACCACAGTTAAACCGAGAAAAATCACTGTCAACGCCCACGTAATCCGATTTAGAGTATTTTCCGCGCTTTTAGTGCTGCTAAACAACTGCGCTTGTCCGCCAATTGCACCAATACCATCACCTTTGGGGCTATGAAGTAATACTAAAATAATGAGTCCAAGGGCAGAAATAGCCCAAATAATTTGTACGATACTAGTAACTGTCATGGTAACAATCTCTTAAATCAGAAGTTTCAAAACAAATTGAGAAAACAGTCAACAAATTAATGTTAACTGTTTTCTCCTAAATTACAGGGTAAGTTTTTAATTTACCAACAACGGGTAAATTATTTTCCTTGTCCCTTGTCCCATCTCATAGCCCTACTGGCATAGGAGCGCGAGTCCGTTGTAGGTCATACTCGGCTGGTTGTAGCAGCGATCGCCCCGTCATTTCTGGTGGTTGTGGTAGTTGTAAAATGTCTAGAATTGTGGGGGCGATGTCAGCTAACTTTCCATCACTCCGCAATTCAACATTTGTACCGTAGCCAGGAATTTTGGCTTTTTCACCTTCCACTAAAATTAGGGGAACTGGGTTAGTTGTGTGAGCTGTCCAGGAATTACCTGCTTCATCTAGCATATACTCAGCGTTGCCGTGGTCGGCGGTAATAATTGTTGTACCACCCGCTTTGCTCACACCTTCTAACAGACGACCTAAACAATTATCTACTGTCTCAATGGCTATGACCGTAGCATCCATTTGACCAGTATGACCCACCATATCTGGGTTAGCATAATTGATCACTACCAAGGAGTAGATGCCTTTGGCAATGGCGGCGATCGCTACATCAGTTACGGCTGCGGCTGACATGGTCGGGGCTTTGTCATAAGTCGCTACCATCGGACTGCTGACTAATTCCCGGTCTTCTCCCGCAAATGGTTCTTCCAAGCCCCCGTTAAAGAAATAGGTAACGTGGGCATACTTTTCGGTTTCAGCAGTTCTAAACTGCTTTAAACCATGATTGGCGATGACTTCCCCCAGAATATTACTGAGATTTTGTGGTTCAAAAGCTACATTTACAGCCAAATCGCCATCATACTGGGTAAATGTCACAAACGACAGAGGCTTGATTTGCTCTCTGGCAAAACCTGTAAATTCTTCGCTGACAAACGCTTGAGTTAATTGTCTAGCACGGTCAGGGCGGAAGTTGAAGAAGATCACCCCGTCTTCTGGCTCGACTGCGCCAGGAGCAATCCGCACTGGAACAATAAATTCATCTGTCACGCCTTCGGCGTAGGATGCTTGTAAGACATCCACCGCTTTACGACCGTCACCGTCCCCAGTTTGGGTCATGACGTTATAGGCTTGTTGGACTCGATCCCAACGGCGATCGCGATCCATTGCATAGTAACGACCACTAACAGTTACAATGCGTCCAATGCCTACACGGTTAATGTAGTCTTCTATCGCACTGATGGCTTTGATTCCATCTGTGGGTGCAGTGTCACGGCCATCAGTGATGGCGTGGATACAAACTTCTGAAATTCGCTGATCTTTGGCTAAGTCAAGTAGTCCGAACAGATGGGTTATATGTGAGTGTACTCCCCCCTCAGAACACAGCCCAACTACATGCAGCTTGCCATTCCGAGAGCGAACTTCCTGGCAAATTTTGACAAGAGCTGAGTTGCTGAGGATAGAACCATCCTCCACAGCATCAGAAATGCGTACCAATTCCTGTGGTACGACTCGACCTGCGCCGATGTTCAAATGGCCAACTTCTGAGTTACCCATTTGACCCTCTGGCAATCCTACGGCTTTCCCTGATGTGTGGATGAGGGTATGCGGGTAGGCTGCCCATAAACTTGCCATTACTGGTGTTTTGGCAGCGATAATAGCGTTTCCTCGCTTCTCCTCGCAGTAGCCCCATCCGTCTAAAATGACTAGCACCACAGGAGCAACAGGTGCTTTGGTCATAGTAAAATTGCCCTTTACTTTTTGTAATAACCGAATGATACCACTGCTACCCACCACTGCAAGTGAATTTGTGCTTATTAACTTCTTTCATGACATAATTCCATGTTTTTTATCTTTTCTTAAATTTTATTGATTGTTGCGAACATTTTGTGATAAAAAAGCCAGCAATTAACAGATTAAAACTCAAAATGCTTTACCTTGAAGTTGAAAGCTAGACAGCACAGTCAAGCTACACGATCAACAGAGCTAAATCTGACAAGGGTTTTGACAGTTGGTTGTGTTCCCCTGATTGGAACAAACGCAACCTAATTTGAAGTGGTATGAGATTACAGAATAAGCATTTTTGCAGAGTGAAGTTAGTATAACACTTATCAAACAGTTGGATTTTTTGATATTTTCACAGAAAGTATCAACCTATCTTAATCAAGGACTTCCACCAATTTGTAAAATTAATACCTCCACTGCTTTGTTAACCTAAATAAAAAGTTGAAAAGGATCAAGAACAGCGATGTATGTACTAATTGGTGGAGCAGGCTTAGTGGGTCTCTCTTTGGCTCAAAGATTGGTAGAATTAGGGCATACTGTGGCTGTGATTGATATCGACCCTATCGCTTGTCGCTATGCTCGTGAACAAGTAGGAGCAATTGCTTTTGAAGGGAGTGCAGTCAGTACAGAAGTTTTGTTAGAAGCAGGAATCCGTAAAGCCAATGCCTTAGCTGCAATGCTTCGTAGTGATGCTTTAAACCTAGCAATGGTAACTCTTGCTAAACACTATGGTGTGACCCATATTTTAACTCGGATGCGCCATTCTGATTTTGCTCAACCCCTGCGTTTGGCAGGGGCAAATCATATTATTAGCACTGTGGATTTAGCGGTTTCAACAATGGTAAATGCCATTGAATATCCGCAAGTAGAATCAATGATGCACTTTGAGCAAGGACAGATTGAAGTATTAAAACTCTCTATCCCCAACAATTGTTATGTTGTTGGTCGTAGTCTGGCTGAAATTGCCCAAGATTCCCGCTTTCCCTTTGGCTCTCTCATTATTGGTTATCAAGCCCATCCCCACGAGGATTTGACAATTCCTAACGGCAGCACAGTCCTAGAACCAGGTTCTACTGTCTTGATTGTGACAAAACCTGGGTCTTTACATCAAGTAATTGACTTTATCGAAGGCTGTAAATAAAGTAAGTAAATTACATGAAATTATCCTCATATTTTTGTTTAACAATTACTTTGATGTTTCTGCTGGCATCTTGTAAATCATTAGAAAATTCATCAAAATTACAATCCTCTCCTAATCAGACAAAATCATCTCCAACAGTGGTGACTGTGGATAAAAATCTTCAGATAGCAATGGGTCAAACTATCTATGTACCTATCTATTCCCATATCTATCATGATGACCGCCAACAGATTTTAAATTTAGCAGCAACCCTCAGCATTCGTAATACAGATTTGACCAATCCTGTCATCATTACTTCTGTGCGTTACTATGACTCAGATGGTAAATTAGTTAAGCAGTATTTAGAGCAACCAATTCAAATTGATGCTTTAGCTTCAACTGATTTTTATGTATCGAGAAACGATACTAGTGGCGGTTTAGGGGCAAATTTTATTGTAGAGTGGGTAGCGCAAACAGAAGTTTCTGAACCGATAGTAGAGGCAGTTATGATTGCTACTGAATTTCAACAAGGGGTTTCTTTTGTTAGTTCTGGTAAAGTCATCAAAAGCCGCAGAAAATAAGGGAATTACAACTAAAAAAATAAACAATCGCTGTGGTGAGCAGGGAGCAGGGGGCAGGGAGCAGGGGGCAGGGAGCAGGGGAAAATCAAAATATTCTCTCTCGGAAATTGGATAATTTATTGTCTGGAAGTCCCTAAAAAATATACTTGGCAACTCAGAGATAAATTTATTAATCATCTTCTAATTTCAGCAATTGTTCGTCGATTTTTCTGAGTCGCACTCGAACAATGTCTTCGGAAATAATTCGCTTACGCATCGCTTCAGTGAGCGCGCCTTTCTCTGCTAATAGTAATCGACGACGAATAGCATCAAGTTTAGTAAATTTACCACCCTCAACATCAAACTCATCGGAACGGCGATTATAAAACTCTCGTAATGTTTTTTCCGCAGCTGCTACTTGCACCTGGTAACTTGAACGCATCTCTTCATAAACAGCTTTTGGTAATACCCCTGTTTTTAATAAGGTGTCTAATTCATCCTGTGCTGCTTTAGCTGTGATGAGTTGGGCTTGCAATTCTTCTAGTTGCTGATTAGAGGTTGATAATTGAGATAACTGTAACCGTTTTACCAACCACGGCAAACTGACTCCTTGCCCAAGTAAGGATAGTAATACTGTGCCAAAGACTATAGCAATTAGTTGTTCTCTGCCTGTCACTGTTGCTGGGATGCTGAGTGCCAGTGCCATAGAAAGAGAGCCTTTGATGTTACCAAAAAACAAGACGTGCTGCCAGCGCGAAGGAATATGACGATCAAACCAACCTACTATAGCTAACAGGGGATAAACAGAGAGTATTCTTCCTGCTTGATAGGCAACAATTGCTAACACCACAGCAGGTAAAGTTCGCCAAAAAGTTATTAAGTCAATTTCTAAACCAATGAGTAGGAAAATAAAGCTATTCACCCCAAAAGCTATAGATTCCCAAAAACTGAACAGTGTTAATCGAGTGGAAGCGGAAACTTGATCTGAAACGCCTAAATTCCCGACAATTAGCCCAGCCACAACCACGGCTACTGCACCGGAAACACTGAAAAATTGCCCAATTTGAAATGCACCTAGAGCTACAGCCACCGTCAGTAGAATGCTACTAAGCGGCTCATCTGAACGTACAAATAAACCTGTACTTAAATATCCGATAGCCAACCCTACAAGTGTTCCACCGACAATCACCACAAACAATTCTTGACATCCATCTAAAATTGTCAGTGAACCGGCTGCGTTAAATTTAACAATCAAACTGAATAAAACTAAAGCTATACCATCGTTAAATAAACTTTCTCCTTCCACAATGCTGGAAAGACGAGAAGGGACAGACACCTCTTTAAATACAGCGATTACCGAAACCGTGTCGGTAATTGCCAAAATTACCCCAGCCAGTAATGCTGCTGTCCAATTCAATCCCAGTCCAAATTTTAACAAGACCGATGTGACAGTTGCAGAAATTACCACCCCTGGCCCTGCTAATAAAGCTATGGGTTTAATTGTGCTACGGAGACGGCTAATATCCGTATTGATAGCTGCCTCGAAGATCAAAATCGGCAAAAATAGGTTGAGAATTAGCGAATCACTCAGCCCAATACGCCTTGGCAAAAGTTCAGTGATTGCTAAACCAGCTAAAACTAAACCTGTAACATAAGGAACTCGTAGCCAACGACTGAGCAGAGCTACAATCGTGGCTACTAGTAGCAGAATAATGGAAATATTAACTAATTCAGCAACATTCACTTTGGTTATCAAGAAATAGAGGACTTCCAGATAAAAAATATCCAAAATTTAGGGTGCGTCAGTTTGATAAAACCTAACTAAGTAAGTCGGCGTGAAAAAACCAAACTATGTAAAGATAAGTAAATACGGAGAA